>CAYYBU010000207.1:0-5745 GCA_964469945.1 uncultured Planctomycetaceae bacterium | reverse complement strand
CCGTATCATTGTGGTGCAGGCGTCTCGCCTGCATCGTCGAGGCAGGCGAGACGCCTGCACCACAAGGAAATCCTCGGGCCTGAGAGCCTGTCATGACGCCGAAACCGCTGCTGGTGCTGGGAACGGGGAACCGCAAGAAAGGCGAGGAGCTGGCCAAGCTGCTGGCGCCTGCCGGGCTGGAGTTGCGCACGCTGGCCGATTATCCCCAGGCCATCAGCGTGGTCGAAGACGGCGACAGTTTTGCCGCCAACGCAATTTTGAAGGCCACCCAACAGGCCCGGCATCTCGGTCAATGGGTGGCGGCCGACGACAGCGGCCTGATGGTCGATGCCTTGGGCGGCGCCCCGGGCGTGTTCTCGGCGCGTTACGCGGGCCCCAACGCAACCGACGCCACCAATAACGCGCGTCTATTGGACGAATTGGCCGATACCCCCGCGGCCGAGCGCGCAGCCCAGTTCGTTTGTCACATCGCGGTGTCGGACCCGGCGGGCACGGTCCGCGCCCAGAGTGAAGCATTCTGCCGCGGCCGCATCCTCTTCGCACCGCAGGGATCGCACGGCTTCGGCTACGATCCGCTCTTCGAGATCGTGGAATATCACCACAGCTTCGGCCAGTTGAGCGACCTGGTCAAGTCGTACCTCAGCCATCGCGCCCGGGCGACGCGGCGGTTGTTGCCGCGGTTGATCGCGTTGAGCGACGCGGGCGCGTGGAAGTAACTTTATGCCGCGTTTTGCCATTCTCCGCCACGACGGCCCGAAGGGCTTGCACTGGGATCTGTTGCTGGAAACGGGGGGCGTGTTGCGCGCCTGGTCCTTGCCGCAACCGCCGCAGCCGGGCCTGACGCTGTCCGCCGAGGCGCTGCCCGACCACCGCTTACTCTACCTGGACTACGAGGGGCCGATCTCCGCCGATCGCGGCACGGTCACCGCCTGGGACCGCGGCAGCTATTGTTGCCAGCAACAGGGCGAAACGGAACTCATCCTCGACTTCCACGGCGAGCGTCTCCGTGGCCGGGCCGTTTTGAGCCGGGTGCCAGACTCCGCGACCGCCTGGCGTTTCCAGTTCGAGTAACCGCGTGCGGGAAAATGCCGGCGCGAAAGCTCCGTAGGTCAGGCTGTGCCTGACAAACCGAGCTTGATGTTGCCAGCCAGGGAGGCAGCATCGAAGAAGCTCGCGAGAATCTTCGGGAAGCAACCGAACTGTTCTTGGAGAGCGCGTCTGCGGAAGAGCTCCGAACGCGGTTGCACGAGGAAGTGTACGTGACCCGGCTGGAGGTCGCCTTTGGGTAAGCTCCTTTTGCCGACCGTGTAGGGAACGCCCTCCGTGGCGTTCCGGGCGTTAACGGCGACCCCGGAACGCCACGGAGGGCGTTCCCTACAAACCGAGCGCGTCAGGCACAGCCTGACCTACGATTTGCGGAAGTCACTCGAAGATCAGATACCCGAAGCCTTCCGGCACCACGCGGGTGGCGGCCGGGGTGGTCCAGGATTGAAAACCCACGCCCGGAACCGTGCGCTGCAAACCAATCGCCCAGACGGTTCCTGCCGCGGGCGGCCGGTTGGTGAGTTGCTTCAAGGGAATGGCCGCTTCCGCCGTCCACACGCCCTCGCGGGTCTCGGCGGCCACGAACCAGGTGGGATCCCAACTGCTGTCGCCGCGGCAGGAGTCGTGCGTCCAACCGCGGTGGTCGATCGTCAAACGGTAATAGCTGGCGAAATCGCGGTCCAGATCGATTAACACGTCCACGCGATCGTGGGCCGACAGATCGCTGTCGCGTCCGCGCGGGCCGTGGGCCGCTTCGTAGTGCGCCCCGGGGGCTTGGCGGCAACTGACGGCGATGTAGAGGAATTCGGCGTCGTGGGCGAGCATGACCGCGGCCGGCCATTGGGCGTCGTCGTGTAGGCTGCTCACCAGCGCGACCGGCTTGGCCTGCTGCCAGACGGCATCGTCCAGCCGGCCATCCAATCGCGGCTTGACCGCCGCGGCCACGCAGGACACGCTCGGCTTGGGCCCCGGACCCTTGGGCTGCGCCAGCCAAAGTTCGCCCTGCGCGCAGGCCCACCACGCGTCGCCGGCGGCGCCCGGAGCGCCGGCGGCGCCGCGGTTCTGCATGGCATAGAGTCGCTGGGCCTGCTGCGGCAGCCCCTGGTTGCGATAGGCGGCCGCCAGCGGGAAACGCACCGCCGGCTGAGCGAACAAATCGGGCCGCGTTCGCTCGATCTGCGTCGCCAAGGCCACGGCCCGGTCCAAGCGGCTGCCCGCTTTCGCACCGCTGCCGGACGCGGCGGCCACGGGCGCTCGTTCGGCCTCTTCGCCACTGGCGTAGTATTGCAGCAGCCAAATCAAGGCCGGCCGGCAGAGCGGATCGTTCGGGTACTGGTCCAGCAGCAGTTGAAACGACTCGGCCGCCATGTCGCCGTGGCCGCTGTGCGCGTAGTGGTCGGCCAGCCGATAGACGACCTGTGCCGCGCTGGTGGCGTCCAGCTCGCGGGTCAAATCGCCCGTCTGCGCCAAGAGCCGCACGGCGGCCCGCGGATCGCGCTCGGCCTGATCGAGGATGGCCTGCACGTGGCGGCGGCGCTGTGCGCTGCGTTGCAGAAGCTCGATGCCTTCCGCCGGCGCCTCGCTCAACTGCCGGCGGGCGTCGCTCCCCGGGCCCAATGCGATGCCGGCGAAAAAGTCGCCGTGGCCCTGCTCCTGCCCGCCGGCGTCGGCCAGCGACCGGAACGCCTGCGTGCCGGGCACGGCATGAAAATCGTCGTCCAGCAGGCCGTGGGCGGGCGCCGCCAGATCGGCCAACGAGCGGCCTAGCCGCGGCGCCCATTGGGCCGCGATCACTTCCACCGTGCCGCGGCTGCCCGCCGGCAGCGCGGCGTAGGCCTTCTTCACGGACCACGGCTCGAGGCCGGTCAGCGTCGTCTGTTGGGGATACGCCCGCGGATCGGCCGCCTTGCGGATGGCCTCGGCGACCGCGTCGCCGATCAACGACTCGGTGGCGTCATCGCCGACCGCGGCGGCGCCCGGGGTCACGACCACCTCGGGCCGCCAGAGGCGGATTTGCCGCACGAGATGGGCTTCCAGCGCATCGAGGCCGCGGCCGGCGTGCAGACGGTCCCAACCGGCGAGGATTTGCTGCGCGGTGAATTGCAAGCTGGCCTGCCGCAAGGGAAACTGCCAGGCCGTTTCGGCGCCGCAGCCGCCCACGGAGACGACCGCTTCGTGGAGGCGATCCGCCCGGGGACTTTCGACGGGCGACGGCAGCTCGACATCGCGGCGGCCGAGCACGTCCACCACGCTCAGATAGCCTTCGTTGCCGGCCAGCCGCGCCAGCAATTCCAAGGGGACGTGGTCCTCCTGGCCGAACAGGGCCAGCAGCGCGGCCCGCGTGCCGCCGGCGCGTTGTTGACGCCAGGTCTGTCCGCCGTCGGCAGTGGCCAGGATCGTGCCCAGGGCCCCGACGGCCCAGCCGTGCAGATCGTCGGGAAAGGCCAGGCTTTCCAGCGGCAGCGGGGTGGGCGTGGCGAGTGCCGTCCAGGTGCGGCCGCCATCGGCCGAGTGCAACACGCGGCTGCCCGGCGTGCCGGCGATCCAACAGCGCGGCCCGCGCACGGCCAAGGCGGCAAAATCCAGCAGGGCCGCCGTATCGCGGGGAAAGGCCGGCGGCGGTTGCCAATGAGCGCCCAGGTCGGCACTGAAGAGCACCGCGCCGCCGTCGCCCACCAGCCAGGCGTAGGGCGGCGTGATGAACTTCAGTTGGCGAAAGCTTTGCAGGCTGTCGCCCATTCGCACGGGCTCGAATTCGCCTTGGCGGATGGCGGCCACGCTGCCGTTGCGGCCGGCCAACAGGCCCAGGTGGGGATCGAGGAAAGCGGCGGTCGTCCAGCCGGCCGCGGCGCCGCCGCCCAGGGGCATCCAAGTGCGCCCGCCGTCGCGGGTGAGAAAGACGCCGGCCGGGAACATGGCCGAGCGGTTGCCCACGGCCCAACCCTGCCGCTCGTCGAAGAAGCGCAGTTGCCCCAGCGCCGGCAGGAGCAAGTGAGGATCGTGATACCAATGGCGACCGCCGTCGAGCGTCAGCAGCACGACGCCGGCGCTCGTATGCGTATACGGATGCGAGAAACCGCCGGCGGCCCAGCCCTTCTGCTCGTTGAGGAAGCAGATCGACCGCAAGGGGCAGGCCACGCCGGAGGTTTGCAATTGCCACGTGCGGCCGCCGTCGTCGGTATGCCAGATGACGCCGCGATCGCCGGCGGCCCAGCCGTGCCGCGCGTCGATGAAGCAAACGTCGTGCAGCCAGGCGTCATTGCGCAGGGCCGGGCCGGTCATGGGATCGAAGACGCTGGGCTGGGGCTCGCCCGCCGTGGCGGCGTGGGCGGCGTCGTCGGGCGCGGTGGCGGCGTCGTTGGACTCGCGTTCCAGGCGGAAGATTTCCCGCGCGGGCTCTTCCAGCGCGGAAGCCGGCACGGGCGGCCCTTGCAGGGCGAGCGCCAGGGCCAGCACTGCCAACGCGCTCATGTCAATCCAATCCCTGGCGGATGGCCCACACGGCCGCCTTGGTGCGGTCGGAAACGGCCAACTTGCGGAGAATGCTGCCGACGTGTTCCTTGACCGTTTCGTTGCTGATGCTCAGCATCAGCGCGATTTCGCGGTTGGGCAATCCCATGGCCAGTTGCCGCAACACTTGCAACTCGCGCGGCGTCAGCGGCGATTCCACGCCCGCCGGAACGACCGCCGCGCCGCGAAAACGTTGCACCTGTTCCGGCTTCCAAGCGCTGCGGCCGGCGCTGATCTCGCCGATCATGGCCAGCAACTCGCTCCGCGTACAGCTCTCCGATAGCGCGCCGTTGGCGCCCCAGGCCATCGCGCGGGCCACGTAGGTCAGGCTGTCGCCGACCGGCAGCATGACCACCGGCAGCTCGGGGAACTTTTCTTTCAGCCGCTGCAGGGTTTGCAGGCCGTCCTCGTCGCCGGGGCAGCCCAGCAGGATGGCGTCCGGCCGGTGTTCCTGGGCGGCGTGGACGGCTTCTTTACCGCCAGCGACCGCGGCGACGATCTGGGCGTCCGCGCCGTCGGCCAGAAAACTTTCCAGCCCGGCACGGATCACATCGCGATATTCGACAACAAGCAGTTTGGCAGTCACCAGTCGAGTCCTCCGGAAAGCGCCCTAAGCGAGGCCGAAATAATATACACAATCTTTAGCATACCCGAAACGGCGGGTCATGCCAAGTACCCCCTGCATGGCTTGTGCTTCCCTCGCCCGTAAACGGGAGAGGGGAGTCCTGTAGGGAACGCCCTCCGTGACGTTTCGTTTTACGAGCACGCCCGGAACGCCACGGAGAGCGTTCCCTACAGAAGAATCGTGCAACTTCATCTATATTTTCACCAGCCGGTGACGCAGTGCCGATTCGGTCTGTTTGCCGCAGATCGTCACGGCATCGCAGGCCAGTTGGCCATCCAGCAGCGGCGAGGCCTGACCGCGGCGGACGGCGGCGGTGGCCTCGGTCAATTCGGCCACGAAGGCCTGCGACGGATCGCCGGCGGCCAATTTTGGCTGCACCACTTTGGCCTTCTCCGTGAACACGGTCAGCGGCGTATGGATGTCGCGGCCCCCAGCAAGGGTCGCATAATCGAACAGCAGCGTCGCCCCTTCGAGGTAAATCTCATAGCCGTGGGTGAACGGCCGGCCTTGCTGGGCGATCGTGCCGCTGCTGGCGGTGAGGCACAACTCGGGATCGGCGAAGAAGA
>CAYYBU010000206.1:0-5815 GCA_964469945.1 uncultured Planctomycetaceae bacterium | reverse complement strand
CTGGCCGGTGCCGGCGCGGGCGACGTGCTCGGGCACGAACTAGCGCTGGCGGCCGAGCAGTATCTGGCCGTGGACCAACGGCTAATTCCCAGCGGCGATCCGCGGCCGCTGAAGGGCACGCCCATGGACTTCACCGAGCCCACGGCCATTGGCGCCCGCATTGCGGAGGCCGGTGGCGGTTACGACCACTGCTATGTGCTCGACGCCAAACGCGACGGCGCCGGACTGACGCTGGCGGGGCGGGTGCGCGAGCCTTCCAGCGGTCGCGCGATGGAGATTTACACCACGCAACCGGCCGTGCAGTTCTACACGGGCAATTTTCTCGACGGCTCGATCGTCTCCGGCGGCAAGGCGTATCACAAGCATTTCGGCTTCTGCCTGGAAACGCAGCACTATCCCGATTCGCCGAACCATCCGGCCTATCCCACGACGGTGTTGCGGCCCGGCGAGACCTACCAGCAGGCCACGCTGCACCGCTTCAGCGTGGAGTAGGGTGGGACGATCGCAGCGAAGGCTCACCAGAGCTGACTATCGGCGACCGCGAAAGCTGCACGCGACAAACATTCTCACGCAAAGGCGCCAAGGCGCAAAGGAAAGGAAGCCGGCGGCTTGCAGATCTCAAATCTCAAATTTGAGATTTGAAATCCTGTTGCCCGTGTCTGTCGCGGGCCCTCTTCCGCGTGTTCTTACCGCCTACCCTATCGTTTTCCTTTGCGCCCTTGCGCCTTTGCGTGAACCCTTTTGCTCAAGGTTACCGCACCAGGGCGTAAAACGCCTCGTTCCATCGCAGCTCTTTCTTGACGTCCGCAACCGTCGCATCGGCGCCGATGTGGACATACTCGATGCCGGCCATTTCGGCGAACATCTCGATATGTTGGACCGTCAGGGCTTGCGAGAAACCGGTGTGGTGCGCGCCGCCGGCGTAAATCCACGAGGCGGCGGCCACCTTCAGGTTCGGCCGCGGCGCCCACACCGCTCGCGCCACCGGCAACTTGGGCAGCGCGCGATCGGGCTCGACCACGTCCACCTCGTTGACGATGAGGCGAAAACGGTTCCCCAGGTCGATGAGCGAGGCATTCAGCCCCGGGCCGGCCGGCACGTTGAACACCAGCCGGGCCGGATCGGCCTTGCCGCCGATGCCCAACGGATGGATCTCCAGCGAAGGCTTGCCGACGGCCAGCGACGGACAGACCTCGAGCATGTGGGAGCCCAGCACTTTCATGCTGCCGGGCACCAGATGATAGGTATAATCTTCCATGAAGGAGGTGCCCTGCGGGAGTCCGGCGGCCATGACCTTCATGGCGCGGACCAAGGCGGCCGTCTTCCAATCGCCCTCGGCGCCGAAGCCATAACCGTCGGCCATGAGCCGCTGCACGGCCAGCCCGGGAAGCTGCTCCAGGCCGTGCAGGTCCTCGAAAGTGGTGGTGAATGCCTTGAAGCCGCCTTGGCTAAGGAAGCTGCGCATGCCCAACTCGATCTTCGCGGCCGTCCGCAGGCCAGCGGCGCCCGCAGCACCGGCGATGCCCGGACCGGGCGCGTAGCTGGCCAAATATTCTTTCACGAGCCGGTCGATTTCCGCTTCGGCGACTTGCCCGACGCACTCGACCAGATCGCCCATGCCATAGCCGTTGACGCTGTAGCCCAGACGGATCTGGGCCTCGACTTTGTCGCCTTCGGTGACGGCCACTTCGCGCATGTTGTCGCCGAAGCGGGCCACTTTGCCGCCCTGCCAGTCGGCCCAGGCGGTCGCGGCGCGGGACCACGTGCCCAACTCATCCTGCACGTCGGCGTCTTGCCAATAGCCCACCACCACGGCGCGGTTCTTTCGCATTCGCGTGCAGATGAACCCGAACTCGCGGTCGCCGTGGGCGGCCTGGTTGAGGTTCATGAAATCCATGTCGATCGTGTCCCAGGGGATCTCGCGGTTGGCCTGCGTGTGCAGATGGACCAGCGGCTTCCGCAGGCTCGACAGCCCGGCGATCCACATCTTGGCCGGCGAAAAGGTGTGCATCCAACAGATCAGGCCCACGCAGTTCGGCGCGTTGTTGGCCTCGCGGCAAAGCTGGGCAATGGCGTCGGGCGTGGTCAGCACCGGCTTGAAGACCACGCGCACCGGCAAGGCACGATCCAGCGTCTGGGCGATCTGCCCGGAATTGGCCGCCACTTGCCGCAGCGTTTCTTCGCCATAGAGATGTTGGCTGCCGGTCACGAACCAGGCTTCGTAGGGTTTCAGATCCATGATGGAAAGTCCTCGGGTTGAAGTTGGCGGGCAACCGGCACGACGCCAAAACGGCAGTTATACCACGGTCCAATCGGGCCGGCAAGCCGCGCAATTCCAAAGCAGTAGGCACACGCCGTGTACCGTAATCGGCGGACGGCACACGGCGTGTGCCTGCTACTTTGGCTGGATCGGCCGCCGGCCTTTGCAGTTTCCTGCACATTCCCCTCACCGGTTCGCCGACGCGCCGCTCAACCAACGATCGAACCAGTTGCCAGGCACAACACTGCTGGACAAGCCAACAGTGGCACGCGGCGTTATTCCGCGGCCGATTTTACGTTCCCGACCAGGCCGGATTGGGCTGGGCGAGCAACTCGGGCGCAACCGTGCCTTGCAAGGCTTCCACGGCAGCGGCGGCCGCCCGCACGGCGGCGGCGTCCCGCTGGACTTCGAGCGTCACCTCGAAAGTGCGCGACTCGCCCGGGGCCAACACGGCGACGCGGTCCATGCGTTTCTCGAACGACTTCTGGTTGGGGAAATTGATCCCCGGCTCCAGCCCGGTCACATAGCCGTCGCACTGCGCCTGGCGATTCTTCCACAGCGTGAAGCAGGGCAACTGGCGCGTGTTGAACTTCTGGCTGACGCCGCGATCGCCGCCCGCGTTGGTCAAGAGGGTTTGCGTGCGTCCCTGGGCGTCGGCCGCCAGTTCAAAGAAGAAAACCGCCTCGCCGAGCCCCGGCGACTCCGGTCCGTAGGTGTTCCAGGTGGCCAGATCGGCCACGGCGGCCGCATCGCGCGGAGCCATCTTCCTGACCGGCAACACGACCTTCGAGCCGGGCCCCAACAGCGGCATGCCGAAGTTGATGTGGTAGAGCAGTTCCAACTCGCACGGTTCGGCGGAAAGGCTGGTGATCGTGTCGGTGATGGTCATGCCAGGTTGGCCGGCGCGGGTGGTCACGGTGGAGACCAGCCGCAGCTTGTTGCCGAACATCCGCGTTTCGTCGACGCTGCCGCGAATGCTGATCTCGCCCAGATCGCCGTCGATGCTGATCTCGACCTTATGGGCCGGGGTGTTGGCGATCCGTCCATGCAAGCCGTAGCGGAGTGTGCCGTTAAGATAGAATTCCGGCACGCCGTTGCTTTCCAGGCCGCAGCGGCAGAGCAGTTCGTCGAAACCGCGGAGCCAGCCCAGGCCGTTGAACTCGCTCAGGCAGACCAGGGACGGATGCACAGGTCCCCGGACCGGCGATTGCCAGCCGAGTTGCACGTCGCCGACGGTGGCCTTCCAGAGGTTCATGCCGCGGGTGGGAAGCACGACGAATTTCAGATCGCCGTTGTGAACTTCGATCACGTCGACTCCCTTGGAGGGCCCCGCTTGCAAAGTGCGTTTGACCACCGAATAGCCCGTGGCCTCCCCGCCGACGTTGCCGGGTCGCAGTACAAGCTGATCCACGTACAGATCGCAGGCTTGATCCTCAATCGTCCAGGTTCTTTTGGGCATCGGATGGGTTCTCCGGGCTAGGGCTTGGCGACGGCGGTTAAAAGGGTCTTGGCCCGCTGGGCCACCTGCTTGTCTTGGGTGGTTTTGACCACTTGCCGCATGGCGGCGGTCACGGCGGCCGGATTGCTGGGGACCATTTTTTCCGCGATCTTCACCGCCGCCAGGCTGGCCGCCTCTTGCAGACGCGGCTGGCCCAGGTGCGGCACCACCAGCGCCAGCGACGCGGGCGTCGCCACGCGGCCCAGCACTTGGAGCACGAGTTGCCGCTCCTCGTCGCGCTGGGCGGCCGCCAACGCCTCGCGGCACATGGCCAGCCGCTGCGGCGGCGGCGGATTCAACTGCCGGGCCAGGCGGATGTAACCGCGCAAGGCCCGCACCTGGAACTTGTCGGAATGGGCCGTCTTCGCCAGCGCGAGCAACTCCGGCGCGGCATCCATACTCATCCACTCTCCTAGCAACCGGCTACCGGTATCCTGCAACTCCGGACTGGCATCGCGGGCCGCGGCGGCGACGGCCGCCAGGGCCTTGCTCCCACCCATCGCGCCGAGAACCTTGAGCATGGCACATTTCGTTGGCACCGGCGCCGCTGTCATGGCGACAACCAGCTTGTCGGCGCACGCTTCACGATCCGGCATGCGGACACATGCGGTATACAGTGCCGCTTCGGCCACCTTGGCCTCTTGGGGATCGCGCGGCTTGACGGCGCGGTCGATCAAGTGGGGAAGTTCATCCGATGCAATGGTGGCGCCCAGGGCCGTCAATGCGGCACAACGCAGCGACGGGTCGGGATCGTCGGCGGCTCGGAGCAATGCGGGCGCCGCCGCGGCGATGCGACGTTGTCCGGCCAGCTCGACCAGGAGCAAACGCAGCTTTCCTTCCGCTTTCGGCAACCGGGCGGCCAGATCCGCATCCACCGCGCTGCCGGGCAGGCCGGCCAAGGCGGCGGCGGCCGCGGTCGCCAGGTCCGCGTCGCTCCCCATCGCGGTCTCCAGCAGCAGAGGTACACAAGAGACGTTGCCCTGACGCTGGATCGCGCGTAGGGCGACGATCCGCACGTTGTCGGGACCCTGCTTGGCCGCTTCCAACAGGGCGGGCAGGGGCGCCGCGTCGCCGCGATCCGCCAGCGCAAGGATCAGCAGGCCCTGCCGTTGCGGCGTGGTTTTGGCCAATTCGGCCACTAGCCGTTCGCTCACGGCGCGGCCGGGAAGCTCGCGCGCCACGGTCAATCCCAGCGCGAACCGCGCCTTGTCGGCCGACCTCAACTGCTCGGCCAGCAAGGTGGCTCCATCGGCAGCCCGGGCGAGGATGGCCCCGCGGGTCGCTTCGAGGACTTGCTGCTGGGGAACGTCCGCGCCGCGGACTTTGTCGTACAACGCCACGGCCGGGGCGGCACTGCCTTCGGCGAGACGCCGTTCCGCACAGAGGATGCAGCCCTCGGCGACCGCGGGGCGAACCGCGGCTGCGATGGCGGCCAGCGCTTGCTCCAGAGCCTTTTGCGCCGGCGCATCGCCGATATGGCCCAAGGCCACGGCCGCAGCGGCGGCCACGGCCGCGTCGGCGTCGTTCAGCTTGGGCACCAACACGGCGACCGCCTGGGCGTCGCGGCGAACGCCGAGGGAGTTGATTACACCGACCAACAGCCGGCCCTGCAACTTGCCTGCCGCGGTGCGAAGTGCGGCATCAGCGGCCGGATGGGGAATCGCCTCCAGCGCGATGCGAGCCCATGAAGAGAGTTCCTTGTCGGCCAACAGCGCCGCCAGGGCGGGAACCGCGAGTGGGCTGCCGCAGACGGCCAATCGCTTGCAGGCGATCGCTTTGTCCTGCGGCGGCGCCTGCGATTGCAGCAGGGCGATCAACGGCCGCTCGCGCTCGGCGGCAGCGCTATTGGCGCCGGCATCCGCGGCAGGCAAGGGACTGGCGCTGATGGCCAACGCGGCTGCTGTCATGAAA
This sequence comes from uncultured Planctomycetaceae bacterium, assembly GCA_964469945.1. GTDB lineage: Bacteria > Planctomycetota > Planctomycetia > Pirellulales > Thermoguttaceae > CAYYBU01. The sequence continues at coordinate 146 of CAYYBU010000206.1, read as the reverse complement.
ACCGTACGCAACGCGCAATATCGTCTTTCCAACATTGATGATTTCCCTTATTGATGAACTGGCGTAATTCTCGCAGCGTTCCATGCCTTACCGTATCCGGCACACTCCGTGTGCCGTTGGCCAGCGGCACACGGAGTGTGCCGGAT
>CAYYBU010000205.1:0-5836 GCA_964469945.1 uncultured Planctomycetaceae bacterium | reverse complement strand
ATCCCCGCAAAGATAATGACAATGGGAGGAACCGGTACAATGCCTGCAAAAACGATGACTGTGTGTGGACTCATGCTGCTTGCGGCGACGCTAACGCTAAAGGCCCGCGGGCCCATCGAGAACCCGGGCATGAAGGTCGCGGTCGATGAGCAGGGCGTACAAACGCGAGGCTATACATTCCGCAACGAGTGCCAGAAATCGTCGCCGTGGCGGGCTAAGTGGATCTGGATCAATGGCCGGTTGGTGTCGCGCGGGCCGGTGGACATGGGCAAGGATTTCGCGGGCGGCGACACGCGCAGGCGGCGGCACGCGCAGGCGGCGGCACCAATGCCGACGCCTCGACCAACGGCACGACCACGCAACGGTGACGGCGGCCCCGACACGGCCGACGATGGCAAGACCTTCCGCGGCTACGGTCAAGGCGACTGGCTCGCGTTTTCCGGGCTGCATCGGCATCCCTCCCTCCATTCCAACCTAGGATCTTTACAGGTGATTCCATGAAGCGACACGATTCCAAACGGCGTGCTGTTCCCACGATCAACTCCTCGCGGCGCGGTTTTCTCGCTGCCTCCGCAGCGGCCCTCGGCGCGGCAACGCTGAGCCATCCGCTGGTCCTGTGGGGGGCCACGGCCGCCTCGACGGCCGCCAACAACAAGGTGAATCTTGCCCTGGTGGGGTGTGGCGGACAAGGTCGCGGCGACCTGTACGGCCTGCTCGGCTGCGGCGCGAACCTCGTAGCCCTGTGCGATCCAGACCCGATGCAGATCGAAAAGGCCCGTGCCGACGCATTGAACTCGGGCGGCAAGGTTACCAAGGATGCCAAGGCCTACGACGACTACCGCAAGCTGCTCGATAACGCCGCGAGCTTCGACGCCGTATTGATCGGCACGCCCGACCATTGGCATGCCCCGCTGTGCAAGGCGTTCCTGAAGATGGGCAAGCACATCTATTGCGAGAAACCGCTGACGCACAGCGTGGCCGAGGCCCGCGAACTCCGCGAATTGGCCCGTGGCAGCAAGGTGGCGACCCAGATGGGCAACCAAGGCAGCGCCAGCGCCTCGTTGCGTCGATGCACCGAGATCATCAAGGCCGGCGCTCTGGGCCAGATCCGCGAGATCTACCAGTGGGGCATCGGCGTCACCGCCAACGAAGGCAGCGCCGCGGGCGAAGATCCCATCCCGGCGGGCTTCAACTGGGACCTTTGGGTTGGGCCGTCGGCCATGCGTCCCTTCAAGAAAAACGTCTATCATCCCGCCTCGTGGCGCGGATGGTTCGATTTCGGCAACGGCGGCCTCGCCGACTTCTGGTGCCACGCCGCCAACCTGCCGATGCGGGCGCTGGACCTGAATTATCCCTCGCGGCTCGTCGTCAACATGAAGGACGGCAAGCAGACAGCCGACAAGCCCGCGCTGGAATTCCATTTCCCCGCGCGCGGCAACCTCGTGCCCCTGACTCTCTACTGGCAAGGCAATGGCAAGCCGCCCGCCGCGGTGCTCCAGCCGTTGGTCGATGTCTACAAGGACAGAATGCCCGACGGCATCGTGATCGTCGGCGAAAAGGGTTGCATCTATACCAACCAGTGGAACGAAGGCGGCCTTATCCGCCTGGAAGGCGAGCCTCGCCTCAAGGACGTTCTGCACCACGCCGCCACGAAGGACATTCCGGAGAGCCTTCCCCGTTCGAAGGGGCATGGTCGGGAATGGATCGACGCGTGCCGCGGCGAGGGCAAGACCTTCTCCGACTTCGATATCGGCGGCAAACTTACGGAGATCGGCCTGGCAGGCGTCGTCGCGATCCGCACTGGCAAGAGCCTCGATTGGGACGGCGAGAAGATGCAGGCCACCAACGCCCCGGAGGCCGCCAAGTTCGTTCGCACCGAACACCGCACGAAGTGGCTGACCTGACCCAACCTTGCTTTCGGGGCGTGGCGTCGGCTTCGCTGTCGCCAAGCGCCACCGCATGCCGTCAAAATACGCGGAGTTGCGGGCCGCTGACGGCATCGGCCGAATGCGACACGGAACTCGGCAATCCAACGATCACGGCAGTACGATTCTTCCCGGCGGAAAGAAAAGAGGCTCCCCATGTTCGCACGAACCTGTGCGATAATTCTTTTGTTGACCTTGGCGATGCCGGCCCGTGCCGATGTTTACGTGGCCACCACGGGCAATGATGCGAATCCGGGCACGCCGGCCCGGCCGTTGCGGTCCCTCGAAGCCGCCCGGTCTGTGCTGCGGCAACAGCGGAAACAGCAGCAACCGCCCCGGGCGACGACCGTGTGGATCGCCGGCGGAACGTATTATCTTGCCCGGTCCTTCGAGTTGGACACCGGCGATTCCGGCGACAAGGCCGCACCCGTGGTGTACCGGGCCGTTGCCGGCCAACAGGTACGTCTGGTGGGTGGCCGGCGGATTCCACCTCAGGCGTTTCGGAAGGTCACCGCGGCCGAGGTCTTGGACCGCCTGGAGCCGTCCGTCCGTGGCCACGTGGTACAGGCCGACTTGAAGGCCCTGGGGGTGAGCGATTTCGGCGAGGTTGCCCCCAACGGCCGCCGGGCCGAACTGTTCTTCAACGATCGGCCGCTGACGCTCGCACGCTGGCCAAACGAAGGATTCGCCAAGATCGTCGACGTCGTCGGCGGGCAGCCGTTCAACGAGCATGGCGTCCTGGGCGATAAAATCGGCCGCTTCACTTACGAGGGCGATCGTCCCGCCCGCTGGACGAAGGAAAAGGACCTGTGGCTGCAAGGCTATTGGTGCTGGGACTGGGCGGACCAGTACCAGCAGGTGGCCTCGATCGACGTACCGGCGCGGACGATCGCGCTGAAGCCCCCTTACCATTCCTACGGTTACCGGAAAGGAATGCGATTCTATGCGGTCAACGCATTGGCGGAACTCGACGTGCCGGGCGAGTGGTATCTCGATCGCTCAAGCGGTCTTCTCTATCTCTGGCCGCCGCAGTCCCTGGAGCAGGCCAATATCGTGTTTTCCGTCGTCGAGACGCCGCTGGTGCTGCTCAACGACGTTGCTGATGTCGTGCTTCGCGATCTGACGATCGAGGCCACGCGCGGGAACGGCCTTGAAATCCGCGGCGGCCGGGAGAACCTCGTGGCCGGCTGCACGATCCGCAATACGGGCGGTTGCGGCGCGATCATCGCGGGCGGCCAAGGCCACGGCATCGTAGCCTGCGACATCTACCAGACCGGCGCCGGCGGCATCAGCGCGTCGGGCGGCGATCGGAAAACGCTCGTGCCCGCGGGCCACGTGGCCTCGAACAACCACATCCATCACTACGCCCGGCTGCATCGCACTTATGCGGCGGCCATTCAACTCAGCGGCGTGGGCAACCGCGCGGCCAATAACCTGATCCACGACGCCCCGCACATGGCCATCGGCTTCGGCGGCAACGAGAACGTCATGGAACGGAACGAGATTTACCACGTCTGCCAAGAGACGGGCGACGTGGGCGTGTTCTACACCGGCCGCGATTGGACCGTCCGCGGCAACGTGATCCGCCACAATTACATCCACGACGTTTCCGGGCCGGGCCTGTACGGCGCCCAAGGCGTTTACCTCGATGACGCTGCCAGCGGCACGCTGGTATTCGGCAATTTCATCTGCAACACGGCCCGGGCGATGCTTTTGGGCGGCGGCCGCGACAATGTGGTCGAGAACAACCTGATGGTCCACTGCGGTGACTCGATCCACTTCGACAATCGCGGTTTGAACTGGATGAAGGACACCGTCACCCCGCCCGACGGCATTATGCCCAAGCGGTTGCTGGAGATGCCTTTCCGCGAGCCGCCCTGGTCGCAGCGTTATCCGCAACTGTTGACCTTGCTCGACGACCAGCCGGGCGCGCCGAAGCACAACACGCTGCGTTACAACGTCATCTGCCGCTGCAAGCCGATGCAATTGGCCAAGGAGGTGACCGCCGACGGCACGGTGGCCGACAATCTCACGCTGGATGACGATGCGGGGTTCGTCGATGTGGCCCACGGCGACTTTCGCCTCCACCGCGATTCGCCCGTCTATCGAAAACTGCCGCAGTTTCGGCCGATTCCCTTCGATGCGATCGGGCTGCAAATCGACGAATATCGCCGGCGGAAGTGAGAAATGTATCCGGCACACTCCGAGCTTGTGACTTTTTTTCACTCTTGGGCGGCGGCCCACAAACTGTAGGGTGGGTCAAGGTCGCGCGAATCCTGGTGGGGCATCGCAAACCGGACCCTCGGTCGATTGTCGTGTTATCGCCTGCTAACCAAAACGCCGCGACCGCAGCCCCACCAGCCTCACGGTTTGCTAGACCCACCCTACAAAAATTCACAAGCTCGGAGTGTGCCGGATGCATTGAAACTCACCCTTGCGACAGCTTGCCGCGGAGAAATCTCACCAGATTGGCGACATCGTCGATTCCCACGCGGACGTTGTATTCATGAGGGATATCGAGGCCAACGCGACACCGGTTTTGTACGCATATTTTTGACACGGGGCAAAACCTGACGTAGGGTTTCATTGCCGAAGCGTTCATGCTTGCCCCGTGGTTGCCCGATCGATGCGGGCCGAAAGAGGCAAGACTCATCTGGAACGCACCGACGCGATGAACTAGGTCCGCGTGCCGATTTCCCGCGGACAACGACTTCTCGACGCGCTTGCCACTCTTCCATCCAGGCATCCTTTCAGGAGCGGACTCATGATCGGTCGTACGGTTTCCCCGTTGCCGCTTCGGCGCTCGTCTGCCTCCAAGTCTTCCAAGGCCCGCAATCGGATCCTGCGCAGCGAAATGCTGGAACCGCGGGAGTTGCTTAGTGGCAGCGGCATCTCGTCGCTGGTCATGGGAAGCTACCCGCCGGCCATCATGTCGTCGGCGCCGGTCAACGCCGCGCCGACTATCGCGCAGGCGGTCAGCATCAACGGCAATGCGGCCATCAACGGCAAGACCGCCTCGCTCTCAGTCCTGGGAAGCGACGACGGGGGCGAATCGAACCTCCGCTACACATGGTCGGTCACGACCGCGCCCGCCGGCGGGACCGCGATCTTCAACAGCAACGGCACCAATGCGGCCAAGAACGATACCGCCACGTTTACCAAAGCCGGCACGTATACCTTGACGGTGAAGATCGTCGACGGGGGCGGCCTCTCGGTAAGCAGCGCCAGCACCGTCGTGGTATCGCCCACCCTCGCCGGCATCCGCTTGACCACGCCCAGCGGCCAGGCCATCGGTTCGGCGCTCACGGTGTCGGGCACAAGCCAGACGATCGTTGCCCAAGGGCTTGACCAATTCGGCAATGCCCTGGCCGTGGCGCCGACGCTGGCCTGGTCGATCACGGCCAGTCCGAGCGGCGCGCCACAGCCCGTGCTTTCCACCAGCGGCGGTAGTGAGACGATCACGTTCGCCAAGGCCGGGGCCTACGGGGTGGCGGTTCAGGCGAGTGCCGGGGGCGCTCCGCTCAGCAGCGGCGTCTCTCTCACGGTGGCCCAGGTGGTGAGCGCCGCCACGAATGTTTCGACTGTTCCGGTCAATGTTTCGGGGAAGAGTTTGCAACTGCCGGTGGCGACGTTCCTCGACCAGTTCGGCAATACGATGGCCATGGCGCCGGCCCTGACGTGGTCGGCGACGTCGTTTCCGCAGGGCGCGTCGGCGCCGAGTTTCAACACCGGCGGCGTCACCACGGCGACCTTCGGCAAGGCCGGCAGCTACGCGTTGACCGCCCACGTGACGAGCAATTCGAGCGTGTCGTTTGTCGATGCGATTGCGGTCAGCCAAACCTTGACCGGCATCCGTTTGACCACGCCCAGCGGCCAGGCCATCGGTTCGGCGCTCACGGTGTCGGGCACAA
>CAYYBU010000204.1:0-5842 GCA_964469945.1 uncultured Planctomycetaceae bacterium | reverse complement strand
CCGACCGGACCAACTGCGTCTCCTGCGGCCGCTGTTTCTCGTACTGTCCCAGTCAGAACTTGGTCGGCACACTTGGTGTGCCGACGGCCAACGGCACACGGAGTGTGCCGGATACATTGCAGTGAACATGCCCATTCTCGACAAGACGCTTGAAACGAACCACTCCAGCGCGGCTGGCACGGCCTGCCAGGTGGCAGCCCGAACGGCGGCCGTCGCCGCAGTCTTTTGCCTGCTGGTGGGCACGCTGCTGTTCTACGACTACAGCCACCGGCAATGGAAAGACCCGCTGGAGGCGACGGCCATCAAGGCGTTGAAGGCGGCCCTGGCCGAGCAGCCGGCCAACGACGCGCTCAAAGAGCAGATCCGCGCGCTCGACCAGGAGGTTCGCCAGGAATATTTCCGCCAGCGGGCGTTTGCGGCCAGCGGCGGTATTTTGCTGCTGGGCGGCCTGGTCGTGTTCCTCGCGGCGGCCCGCGTGGCGGCCACGCTGCGGCGAAAATTGCCCATGCCCGCGGCCGCGGCCACGGCGCAAGACATCGAGTCACAGTGGACGCCGCTGGCCCGTTGGGCGGTCGCCGGGCTGGGGGTCGTGCTGTTGGCGATTGCCGGCGGCCTGATCGCCGGTTTCCGCGGCGGCGTGCCGATCTCGGATGAGGGACCGGTTGCCAGCGTGGAAGGCAGCGCAGCGCGGCTGGCAGCGGTTCAGGCGGGCGGACCGGCGCAACCTGCCATGCCATCCCCAGCGGCCAAAATAGCTCCGGTGGCAGTGGTCTTGCCCAAGGCACCCACGGAAGACGAAATCGCCAAGGCGTGGCCGCGCTTCCGCGGCCCGGGTGGCGCGGGCATCTCGGCCTATAGCAACGTACCCGACACCTGGGATGGCCCCACGGGCAAGAATATCCTCTGGAAGACGCCGGTGCCGCTGGCGGGCAACAACTCGCCCGTGGTCTGGGGTCAGCGGGTGTTCCTCTCCGGGGCCGATGAACGGCAGCACGAAGTCTATTGCTTCGACACGGCCGACGGCAAGCTGCTCTGGCATAAGGAAGTGCCCACCACGGCGGCGAGCAGCAAGCCGCCCAAGGTGAATGCCGACACCGGCTTTGCCTCGCCCACCGTGGCGACCGACGGCCGGCTGGTGTTTGCCATTTTCGCCAACGGCGACGTGGGGGCTTTCGATTTTGCCGGCAAACTCGTCTGGAGCCGCAGCTTGGGCGTGCCGGACAACAACTACGGCCATGCCGCCTCGCTGGCGACGTTCCACGACTTGTTGCTGGTGCCCATGGATCAAGGCACTAGCGCCACGGACAAGTCCAAGACGCTGGCCCTGGACATGGCCACGGGCAACACCGTCTGGCAGCAGAAACGCAAGGCGCTGAACTCCTGGTCCTCGCCGATCGTGATCCGCGCGGCCGGCCACGACCAGCTTATCACGACCTGCGATCCCTGGGTCATCGCCTACGAGCTGCCTAGCGGCGCGGAGCTATGGCGGGCGAAGTGCGTGCGGGGCGAAGTGGGGCCCTCGCCCGTCGCGGCCGGCGGCATCGTGTATGTCGCGGGCAGCGAGTCCTCGCCGTTGTGTGCCGTTGCAGCCGACGGCAAGGGCGACGTGACGGAGTCCAAGCTGCTCTGGAGGGGCGAAGACGGCTTGCCCGACACGTGCAGCCCGCTGGCCACGGAGAAATACGTCTTCCTGCTGACGTCCTTCGGGACGTTGACCTGCTATGAGGCCAAGCAGGGCGAGAAGCTTTGGGAGGAGGACCTCGACGCCAAGTTCAAGGCCTCGCCGGGGCTGGCGGGCAACCGTTTGTACTTGATCGCCGAGGACGGCAAGGCCGTGTTGGTCGAGCCGGGCGAGAAGGGGTGCAAGCGGGTGGGAGAGGCCGCATTGGGCGAGCCTTGCGTCAGCAGCCCCGCCTTCCAGGACGGCCGGATTTATCTGCGCGGGCAGAAGAATTTGTTTTGTATCGGGAAGAAGTAAAGATGCCTGATATGGATCTCACCTTCGTCGATCAGATCGTGGCGCGGCTGGGCGGCCGCGGCGAGGACGTGATTCCCATTCTCCAGGCCATCCAGGGACATTATCGCTATCTGCCGCGGGAGGCATTGGAACGGGTTTGCAAGCTGACGCACATCAGCGCGGCCACGATTGCCGGCGTCTCCACCTTTTACAACCAGTTCCGCCACCATCCGGTCGGCCGGCACATCATCAGCGTCTGCCACGGGACCGCCTGTCACGTGAAAGGGGCCGGACTGGTCCAGGATGCCTTACTGCGACACTTGGGCATCCAGGACGGCCAGGACACCGACGCCCAGGGGCTGTTCACCATCGAGAAGGTCGCCTGCCTGGGCTGCTGCACACTGGCGCCGGTCATCCAGATCGACGGCGTCACCTACGGCCATCTGACGTCCCACCGCGTGGTCGAAGTGCTCGACGATTTTCTCGCGCCGCCGGCGGCCGGTTCCAAGTCGCTCGGCTCGCAGCCGGCGCCGACCGCGGAGCCGCTGGGCGAGATCCGCATCGGCGTGGGCTCTTGCTGCGTCGCGCAGGGAAGCGGCAAGGTCCAGGAGGCCATCCAACGTGTCTTGGCCGCCAGCGGGGCGCGCGCCGTGGTCAAACCGGTGGGCTGTGTCGGCATGTGCCACCAAACGCCGCTGCTGGAATTGGTGCCGGCCGGTGGCGGCGCGGCCAAACTGTTTGCCCGCGTGGATGCCGAGAGCGCGCCCGACATCGTGTTGTCGCAGTTCAAGCCCCAGGGCATCGTGCGGCGGATCGGCTACTCGATGACGCGCTGGCTGGACCGTCTGCTGAGCGATGAGGAGGGCAATCCACTGCGGCGTCATGCGCTGGATGTCCGCGACGGGCAGGTGTGCGCGTTCCTGGGCCGGCAGCGGCACGTGGCCACCGAATATTGCGGCCAGTTGCAGCCGACCGATCTGGACGAATATCTTCGCCACCAAGGTTTCGAGGCCTTGCGGCATTGCCTGGAACAGCTTTCGCCCGAGCAGATCATCGAGCAGGCGCTGGCCAGCGGACTGCGCGGCCGCGGCGGCGCCGGCTACCCCACCGGACGAAAATGGGCGGCCGTGCGTCTCGCGCCGGGCGACAAGAAATACGTCATTTGCAACGGCGATGAAGGCGACCCGGGCGCCTTCATGGACCGCATGCTCTTGGAATCGTTTCCCTATCGCATTATCGAGGGCATGGCCATTGCCGCCCGGGCGGTCGGCGCCGATGAAGGCATTTTCTACGTCCGCGCCGAGTATCCGCTGGCGGTGAAGCGGATCGCGGCCGCCTTGGAGCAGTGCCGGCAGCGCGGCCTGCTGGGCGAGCGCATCCTGGGCACCGACTTTCGTCTGCACCTCGCGGTGAAAGAAGGGGCCGGCGCATTTGTCTGCGGCGAGGAGACCGCCTTGCTGGCCTCGGTGGAAGGCCGCCGCGGCATGCCCCGGCTGCGACCGCCTTTTCCGGCCGAGAAGGGGCTGTGGGGAAAACCGACGTCGATCAACAACGTGGAAACCTACGCTCTGGTCCCCTGGATCTTCCGCCACGGCGCTAAGGCGTTTTCCGACCTGGGCACCGCGCAGAGCAAGGGCACCAAGGTCTTCGCCCTCGCCGGCAAGGTTCGCCGCGGCGGACTGATCGAAGTGCCCATGGGCGTGACCATCCGGCAGATCGTCGAGGAGATCGGTGGCGGCGTGGCCGACGGAAAACAGTTCAAGGCCGTGCAGGTCGGCGGTCCATCGGGCGGCTGCGTGCCGGCCGCCTTGGCCGATACCACGGTCGATTACGAGGCTCTGGCCCAGGTCGGCGCCATCATGGGATCCGGCGGCATGGTCGTGCTGGACGAAGGGGATTGCATGGTCGACATCGCTCGTTATTTCCTTCGTTTCACCCAGGAGCAGTCGTGCGGCAAATGCACCTTCTGCCGCATCGGCACGCGGCGAATGCTCGACATCCTCGACCGCCTCTGCAACGGCGCCGGAAAGCCGGGCGATCTCGAAGAGCTGGAACAGTTGTCGCGCATGGTCAGTGCCGGGAGCATCTGCGGCCTGGGGCGCACGGCCCCCAACCCGGTGCTGTCCACGCTCCGCTACTTCCGCAGCGAGTACGAGGCGCACCTGGCGGGCCGCTGTCCGGCGGGCAAGTGCAAGGCCCTGATCGCCTATCGGATCAACGAGAAGTGCATCGGCTGCACGCTCTGTGCCCAGCAGTGCCCGGTGGACGCGATTCCCATGACCCCTTACGCGCGGCACGCGATCGACCTGGAGAAATGCACTCGTTGCGACACGTGTCGCCAGGTCTGCCCGACCGGCGCCGTGGTGGTGGAATCATGCCGAAACTGAAAATCGATCATCGCGAAGTGGAAGTGCCCCCCGGGGCCACCGTGCTCGATGCCGCGCGGGCGTTGGGGATCGACATTCCCACGCTTTGCTTCCGCGACGGTTGCGAGGCGGCGACTTCCTGCCTGGTCTGCCTGGTCAAAATCGCCGAGCACCGCCGCCTGGTCCCCGCCTGTGCCACGGCGGCCGCCGAGGGGATGGAGGTGGAGAGCGAGACGGCCGAGGTGCGGCAGTTCCGCCGCAGCGCGCTGGAACTGCTCTTGAGCGATCACCTGGGCGATTGCCTGGCGCCGTGTTGGTTCACCTGCCCGGCGCACATGGACATTCCGCAGATGCTCCGCCAGGTCGCCGCCGGCCAGTTGCACGAAGCGATCGCCACCGTGAAACGCGACATCGCCCTGCCGGCCGTGCTGGGACGCATCTGCCCGGCGCCTTGCGAAAAGTCGTGCCGCCGCAGCGCGCTCGATGCGGGCGTGACCATCGGCGGCTTGGAACGCTATGTGGCCGACGCCGACCTGGCCACGGCGGAGCCGTATCGGCCGCCGTGTCAACCGGCCACGGGCAAGCGGGTGGCCATTGTCGGCGCGGGGCCCACAGGCCTGGCCGCGGCCTGGCACTTGGCGCAGCAAGGCCACGCCTGCACGCTCTTCGACGAGAATGAGCGTCCCGGCGGGCGATTACGGCGCGAGAGCGCGGAAAAGTTGCCGGCCGCGGTGCTTGACGCGGAAATCGCCACGATCGTGCGGCTCGGCGTGGAACTGCGCTGCGGCACGCGCGTGGAAGGGAACGTAGGATCGGCCGAGGAAGAGGCGGGGGACTGTCCCGATTTTCGTCCGACGAAGATGGGACTGTCCCCTTCCCGAACGCAGGGGTCGTGTGTCGGCCGATCCGTGTCGCTGGCGGAACTGCGTCACCAGTACGATGCCGTGCTGATCGCCTGCGGTGCGATGGCGCCGGAAGCGGTCGCTGGCTGGGGTCTGCCAACCGGGCCGCAGGGCCATATCGCGGCCGCCAAGGAGACCGGGGCCACGGCCATCGCCGGGGTGTTCGCGGCCGGCAATGCGGTCCGCGGCAAGGGGCTGGTCGTCCGCAGCGTGGCCGACGGTAAAGCGGCCGCCGTGGCCATCGATCAATTCCTTTCCGGCCGGCCGGTCCAAGGCTCGCCGCCGCAGTTCTCGACGAAGATGGGCCGCCTGGAACAGGCCGAGTTGGTGCAACTGGCCAGCGGGACAGGGGAGGGGACGTGGTGTACTCAAACCGCTGACACCGGCTTCACCGCCGAGGAGGCCGCCGGACAAGCGACCCGCTGCATGCACTGCGACTGCCGCGGCCTGCGTTCGTGCCGGCTGCGGCATTACGCGGCCCTCTATGGGGCCGATCCGCGGCGCTACCCCGGCCCACGGCGGTCGTTCCAGCAAGACGCCCGGCACGCCGAGGTGATCTTCGAGCCGGGCAAGTGCATCGACTGTGGCCTATGTATCCAGATTGCCGCGTCGGCCGG
>CAYYBU010000203.1:0-5857 GCA_964469945.1 uncultured Planctomycetaceae bacterium | reverse complement strand
TCGCGCATGCAATAGGGCCTACATCATCCGCAGGTTCAGTCGCTTCCGCATGCGGTTGCGCAAGTAAATCGCCAGGCTGCTCATCAGCAGCACGATCAAGACCAACAACAGCGTCGTCACGTAGACCATGGGCTTGGTGGCTTCCACGTTGGGCGATTGGAAACCGATGTCGTAAATGTGATATCCCAGGTGCATGAACTTGCGCTCGAGGTGGACGAAAGGATATTTTGCGTCCAAGGGCATGGCGGGTGCGATCTTCACCACGCCGGTAATCATCAGCGGCGCCACCTCGCCGGCGGCCCGGGCCATCGCCAGGATGAAACCGGTCATGATGCCCGGCGAGGCCAGCGGCACCAGCACGCGCAACAGCGTCTGGAACTTGGTGGCGCCCAGGGCGTAGGAGCTCTCGCGGATGCCGCGGGGAATCGCCCGGATGGCCTCCTCGGTGGCCACGATCACCACCGGCACGGTGAGCAACCCCAGCGTCAGGCTGGCCCAGAGAATGCCGCCGGTGCCGAAGGTCGGGTTCCCGGCCGCCACGCGCTCGGGAAAGAACCAGCGGTCCAGCATGGCGCCGATGCCATAGACGAAGAACCCCAGACCGAAGATCCCATAGACAATCGAGGGGATGCCCGCCAGGTTGTTCACCGCGATCCGCACCAGCCGGACCAGGATACCGTCGCGGGCATATTCGCCCAGGTAGACGCCGGCCAGCACGCCCAAGGGGAAACAGCTTAGCGCCATGAGGAAGATCAGCAAGACCGTGCCGAAAATAGCGGGGAACAGACCGCCTTCGGTGTTCGCTTCGCGTGGCCCCGCGGTGAGCAGTTCCCAGATCTTGGCCAGATAATGTCCGACCTTGGCCGGTAGTCCCATGTCGTTGGGCTGATAGTAGCGCACGATGTCGGCCAGCACGACGCGGTGCGGTTGCCCTTGCCCATCGGCCAGCACGGCGACATTGCGCCGCAGCGCGGCCTCTTTCTCCTGCTGCTGGGCCTTCAGTTTCTGCGACTGCCCGTTGACCTCGGTTTTGCGGGCCTGCAATGCTTGCAGTTTCGCCTCCGCATCATCGGCCGTGCCCTGTCCGGCGGCGGCCAGCGCGCGGCTCTGTCGATAGCGCAACACGTCGATCGCCGCATCGATCTGCTGGAGTTGATCGCTCAAGGGCGCCAATTGCGCGGCAAGCGGTTCGATGATCTCGGCTTCCTGGCGGCGTTGCGCCCGCACCGCCGCGGCAAAGCGTTTCAGCAGGTCCGCCTCGGTCGGCGCTTCCAGCGTGGGCGTTTCCAGCCCTTTCAAGAAGCCGTAACAGTCGCCATTCTCCAGGCGTTCCAGCACCATGGCCGCGGCCGGGAATTCCACCTTGACGATCTTGTCGTCGGTCAACCAATGGAAGTCCTGCCGTTGGCTGTCGAACTCGCGGTTGGCCGTTTTGAACTTGACGCTGCGGACGTCGTTGTCGGGATTGGTGCGCGTCATGATCTGCCGGCCGAGCAGTTTGCTGCCGTCGGCGAGCGTGACCTCGGCCAGCGGCGACGGCCAAAAAACGCCCAGCCCGTTGCTCACGATGACGACCAGCAGCGTGGCGGTCATCAGCAGCATGAACGTCAGCGCCGCGCCGCTGGCCCAGACCATCGGTTCGCCTTGTTTCCAGAATTTTCCCGGTCGGCCGCTCATGCTTTGCTTTCAATATTGCCCATAACGCTTGCGCAAGCGCTGCCGGACCACCTCGGCCACCGTGTTCAGCGCAAAGGTGAGTACGAACAACAGCACCGCGCAGAGGAACAACACGCGGTACAGCGTGCCGGGCGATCCCAGGTCGGGAACCGGCGCTTCGGGAATCTCCATGGCAATATTGGCCGCCAGCGTCCGCATACCGTTGAAGGGGTTCCAGTCCATCAGCGGCGTGCAGCCGGTGGCCATCAAGATGATCATGGTTTCCCCCACGGCGCGGCCGAAGCCGATCATCACCGCGGCGAAGATGCCGGGGCTGGCCGAGGGGAGCACCACGCGCCAGAGCGTCTGCCAGCGACTGGCGCCCAGGGCCATCGAGGCGGCCGTCATGCTGTGCGGCACGTTGGAAAGGGCGTCTTCCGCCAGGGAGAAGATAATCGGAATCACCGCAAAACCGAGGCCGAAGGCCACGATGATGCTGTTGCGCTGATCGTAACCCAGGTGCAGGTACTGGCCGAGCCAGCGCGTGGCGTTGCCACCCGGCAGCGCGCGCTCCAGCCAGGGGGCCGCCCAGATGGCCGCCCCAATGCCCACGATCAGGATCGGCACCAGCAGGAGGAACTCGCGCCCATGGGCGATTCGCCGCGCCCAGTCGCGGCTGCGCACCACTTGCCAGACGAGCAGAAATGCCAACAGCGCCGCCGGCACGCTCAATAGGGCCAGCAGCAGCGCCACCAGCCGGCGCTCCACGATCGGCGCCAGCCACAGCGCCACCACGAACCCGATGACCACCGAGGGCAAGGCCGCCATGATCTCGACGATCGGCTTGATCCACTGCTTGAAGGCGGGCGTGGTGAAATGGCTCACGTAGGCGGCCGCCGCCAGCGCCAACGGCCCGGCGAACAACATCGCATAGAGGGTCGCCTTGAACGTGCCGAACAGCAGCGGCACCAGGCTCATCTTGGGCTCGTAGTCGTCGCCGCCAGTGGTCTGCCACACGTAGTCCGGCTCGTCGTAGCCCTCGTATTGCACCTTGCCGAAAAGCGTTTGCCAACTGATTTCCGGATGCAGGCAGAGGATGTGCCATGCCTTGAGGTTCCCTTGGGCGTCCAGGCCCACCAGCGCGTCGGCGCGCGACGATAGCCCCACTTGTACAAGCGGCGGCGAGCCGTTCGACGCCGTCGCGGCGATGGTCGCCAGCCGGCGCTCGTCGGTCATGTAATCCAGCGCGGCGACGCCCTGCTCGTCGAAGCTCAACAGGGCCTTGCTCCGCTCGGAAGGAATGATTTGCCGCACCGCGGCGGCATGGGGTTGCATCTTATGGATGAGGCGCAACTTGCGCGACGAGTCGCTGTCGGTGCGCACGAAGCACCAGGTCGAGACTTCGCCGCCGGCGTCGCCGACGGCCAGCGACATGTCGCCCAAAAGCATGCTGAGGGCCAGCACCGCGCGCTTGTCGTGAAACGCCGGCACGGTCTCCTGGTCGACCACCTGCCCCTCGTTGTCCACCTTCCACCAGAGCAGGCCGCCATCGGCCGTGCCCGCATAGACGATGATCCCGTTTTGCACCGCGGCCAGCGCGATCGGTCCGATCCGCGCCGGCGACTCGCTGCTCAGCAGCGTGCGGCTTTTCGTCGCGATCTCGCCGGACAGGTCCTCCTCGCGACGCAACAGCAGAATATGGTTGTCCGGCAACAGGGCCGCGCAAGTGACGCTCCCTTCCTTGTCCTTGGACGCCCGCAGCACGGCGCGGACGGGAATCGAACCCTTTTCCGGCGGAATCGTGGCCCGCGTGCGCACCGTGCAGAGCGGCTTGCCTTCCGCGCCGTGCGAGGCCGCGGTTTGTACGGCCATTTCCACCAAGGAGATCGTGCCGTCGGACCAGATCAAGGAATAGGCCGCCGGGCCGATGCGCGCAATGGTGCGAACCGTGCCGTTCGATGGGGCGCCCTCCCGGGGCGCGAATAATTGCGAACTCGCCAGCACCTGGCCGCCGTGCAGATCGATGAACTTCACGCTGCCGTTGCGCTGGAGGACGTGGGCAACCAGGAGCTTCTCGTCCACGCCCATTTCCAGTCCCACTGCTGCCACGTCCTTGGCTGCGAGCGACGCCGGCAAGCGCTGCTCGGCCAGCAGGCGGACGCGCGGCGCGCGGAACAAGGGCAACACCGTGGCCACGATCAAGACGAGCATGGCCGTGACGCTGCCAATGACCACCACGCCGCCGAGCGTAACCACCCAGCGGGCGACCTTGTCGCGGCGTTTCAAACGTCGGAGCGTGGTTTTGCTAAGCGTGTACATCAACCCCTACGGAAACCATTTCGGTCGCCACGGCTACTCCACCGCCTGGAGTTGCTTGTCGTGTACTCCCGCGGGCAGCGGGCCATAACCATCCTTGACCACGATCTCTTGTCCCTGCTTGGAGAGCACGAACTTGAGAAACTCCTTCACCAGCGGCGAGAGCGGTTCGCCCGGCTTTCGCGACACGTAGATATACAACATGCGGCCCAGCGGATAGGAACCGTTGAGGGCGTTGTCGAAGGCCGGTTCCACCAGCGGGCTCTTGGCCGTCTTGGCCAAGGCCACGGCACGCACCTCCGAGGTCTTGTAGCCGATGCCGGAGTAGCCGATGCCGCCGCGATCGTTGGCCACGCCGTTGACGACGGCCGCCGAGCCCGGTTGTTCCTTCACGTCGTCCTTGTAGTCGCCCTTTTCCAACACGTGTTCCTTGAAGTACAGGTAGGTCCCGCTGGCCGAATTACGGCCGTAAATGCTGATGGGCAACTCGGCCCAATCGCCCTTCAGCCCTACCTGGCCCCAGGTGTTGATGTCGGCGAAGCCGCTCTTTCGCGTCTTGGAAAAAATGCTGTCCAGTTGCGCCAGCGTGAAGCCGTGGATGGGGTTGTCCTTGTGGACATACACGGCCAGACAATCCACGGCCACGTCGATCCGCGTGGGCTTGAAACCGTGTTTGGCCACGAAGGCGTCCACTTCTTCGTTCTTCATGGTCCGCGACATCGGCGCCAGTTGCGCGGTGCCCTGGGTCAGTGCCGGCGGGGCCGTGGCGGAACCCTTCCCCTCGACTTGGATCTTCACGTTGGGATAAACCTTGGCAAACGACTCGGCCCAATAGGTCATCAGGTTGTTGAGCGTGTCGGAGCCGATGCTGCTCAACTCGCCGGAGATGCCGGAGACCGGCTCGTAGGGCTTGATCGACGCGGGAACCTGGCCGGCCGATGGCGCGGCCGCGGCGGCGCGGGCCGCCAAGGGCAAGGCCACGGCAGCCCCACAGGCCAACGCCGCCACCAGTCGAAGCAGCACACGAACGCGGGGAAGACTTTGCATCACGGATTCTCCTGAAGCTAAGGTGGGTTGGGGGGATACGACGATTCCGCCGCGCTCGGCGAGGATCGACCGCCGGGTAAGGCGTCGGAAGACAATTAACTACCGACTTTGTGCTGTAGGGAACGCCCTCCGTGGCGTTCCGTGACGTGCGAGAAAGGCCTTTTTCCGGGGCACGGAACGCCACGGAGGGCGTTCCCTACAATGACGCTTTCATCGTCGATCGCGGTAGTTAATTGTCTTCCGACGCCTGAGCTCAACATCCACCAACGAATGTTAGCGGGCGATTGTTAGCTGTATGTGAGTGGCGTGTTAGCGTTCCGCAAGCCGCGGCGGTCCATCGCAACCATGACGCCCCTCACACCACTTCCGGTCCCGGCACCAAGGCCCGCGCCCCGGGCAGCCGAATGTAGAACGTGCTGCCCTTGCCCACCGTGCTTTCCACATAGACCGATCCCTGATGGGCCATGACGATGTGTTTGACGATGGCCAATCCCAGGCCGGTGCCGCCCAACTCGCGGCTCCGCGCCTTGTCGACGCGGTAGAAACGCTCGAACAAGCGGGGCAGATGCTTGGCGGCGATGCCGCAGCCGTCGTCCTTCACGCGAATCACCACGCTGTCGGCGTCGCGGTAGCCCTCGACCTGGACGCTGGCGCCCTCGCCGCTGTACTTGATGGCGTTGTCCACCAGATTGACCACGGCCTGCTCCAACAACGGCGCATTGACCGTGGCCGTCAGATCTTCCGGGCACTCGACGGCCAACGTGATGCCCTTGTCGGCCGCCCGTTGCTGGCACATTTCGGCCGCCGCCCGCAACACCTCGCGCAAGGGCTCGGGCTC
>CAYYBU010000202.1:0-5903 GCA_964469945.1 uncultured Planctomycetaceae bacterium | reverse complement strand
CCATTCAACTCCCCTCGCCCGCCTGGCGGGAGAGGGGCAGGGGGTGAGGGCGGCGAGGAGATAGTCAGAATGTCGATGCTTAAGATCCAAAACGGCCGCGTGATCGATCCCAGCCAGAACATGGACCGGGTGACGAACCTGTTGATCGTCGACGGCCGCATTGCCGCCTACGACGCGGCCCCCGACGGCCTGGCGACCGTTATCGACGCCAGCGGTTGCATCGTGGCCCCGGGCCTGATCGACATGCACGTCCACCTGCGCGAGCCCGGCTTCGAGGAGGACGAGACCATCGAGACGGGCACGGCCGCGGCGGTGGCCGGCGGTTTCACCTCGATCGCCTGCATTCCCAACACCGACCCGCCCATCGACAGCCAGGCCGCAGTCGAATTCGTTCGGCACCAGGCCGCCGATTCCGGACACTGCCACGTCTGGGTGATCGGCTGCGTGAGCAAGAACCGCGAGGGCAAGGAACTGGCCGAGATCGGCCAACTGGTCGAGGCCGGCGCCGTGGCCTTCAGCGACGACGGCGCCCCGGTCTACGACGCCGAGTTGATGCGGCGGGCCTTCGAGTACTGCCTGATGTTCGATAAACCGGTGCTGAACCACGCCGAGATCCGCGAGCTGACGCAGCGCGGCGTGATGCACGAGGGGCTGGTGTCGCTGGTCCTGGGGCTGCCCGGCATTCCCGCGGCGGCCGAAGATGTGATGACCAGCCGCGACATCGCCCTGGCCGAGGCGACCGGCGGCCGGCTGCACATCATGCACGTTTCCACGGTCAACAGCGTAGAGGCCCTGCGGCGGGCGAAGCAACGCGGCGTCCGCGTGACCGCCGAAGCGACCCCGCATCATTTCACCCTCACCGACGAGTGCCTGCGGACGTTCGACGCCAATTACAAGATGAGTCCGCCCCTGCGCGGACAGGAACACGTCGACGCGGTCATTGCCGGGCTGGCCGACGGCACCATCGACGCCATCGCCTGCGACCACGCCCCGCACGCCAAAGAAAAAAAGATGCAGGAGCTCGACCAGGCGCCGTTCGGAATCGTCGGCCTGGAGACCTCGCTCGGGCTGGTGATTACGCGGCTGATCGAGCCGGGCCACCTCGACTGGCCGACCGCGCTGGCCAAGATGACGATCAATCCCGCGCGCATCCTGGGCATCCCCAAGGGCACGTTGCAGATCGGCGCCGACGCCGACGTGACGATCATCGATCCCAAGGTGAAGTGGAAGGTCGATCCGGCGCAGTTCCGCTCCAAAAGTGCCAATACGCCCTTTGCCGGTTGGGAGTTGACCGGTCGCGCCCAGGTCGTCGTGGTGGGCGGCGAGATAAAATACAGTCGGCGAAAATAACTCCCCTCGCCCTTTGGGAGAGGGGCAGGGGGTGAGGGCGTTCCGACCCTGGTCCGAAGCCAGCCGCCCTCACCCCCGATCCCTCTCCCGTTTACGGGCGAGGGGAGTTCGCCAAATCCCCAATCCCTTAATCCCCAAATCCCTTCCCATGGCCATCCTGATCGACGGCTACAACGTGCTCCACGTGGTCGGCATTCTCGGCCGCGGCACGGGACCGGGAAGCTTGGAACGGGCGCGGCTGGCGATGCTCAACTTCCTCGCCGAGTCGCTGCCGGCCGCGGACGTCGCCCGCACGACGGTGGTTTTCGACGCCCACGATTCGCCCCGGGGATTGCCCGTCGCGATGACGCATCGCGGCCTGAACGTCCGTTTCGCCGTCCGCTATGAAGACGCCGACAGCCTGATCGAGGAGTTGATCCAGGCCGATTCGGCGCCGCGGCGGTTGGTGGTCGTCTCCAGCGATCATCGCCTTCAGCGGGCCGCGCGGCGACGCCGCGCCCGGGCGGTCGATAGCGACGTCTGGTTTGCCGAAGTGGTCCGCGCCAGGCAGCAGCGGCAGCAGGCCGGCGCCGCGGCCGAACGGCGGCCGGCGGTGCCCCTGTTGGAAGAGGACGTCAATTACTGGCTGCGGCAGTTCGGCGGCCAAGCGCTGGTGGACCAGATGGCGGCCGAGCAGCAGGCCACCGAACGGCAGCAGCCCATCGAACCGAATCCCTTCCCGCCCGGCTATGCCGAGGACGTGGAGGAATAATGTATCCGGCACACGCCGTGTGCCGCTGGCCAACGGCACACGGCGTGTGCCGGATACATTGCCTGCAATTCCGCTCCATTTTATCTGACCGTCGCGAATCGCTTGGCGGGCAAGGAGATAGAGCCGTCTCTTGCGGGAGCAATTACCCGCGCCGTGTTGCTCAACAAAGGTCGCGTTTTCCGTGTGGGGGAGCCCTCGGCTCGCCCCCGTCTTACTGATCGAGACGCAGTCCGCCCCGGAATTTACCGGGCAAGGCGATTGCCGGGCTCCTTTCCTCAGTCGATTGTCAAACAGCGGCGCTGCCGTCCAACATCGCCACGGCCGGTTGACGGCAACGGCACGGGGACTGTCCCGATTTTTGGGGCAGGAGGCCACGAAAATGGGACTGTCCCCCTCGGCCGTACGACTGGCACAGAAAACCGTATAGGCCCGCGGCGCGGGGTGTCGGAAACAGCCTGTAGGTCAGGCTGTGCCTGACAGTCCGGGGCGTCAGGCACAGCCTGACCTACGATTTGCGGAAGTTATTTTTCTGCCGCACCTTATTACGGACGGCATCTTACCGCCGCGCGCGGCCGATTCACAAGGGCAAGAATCCGGCCACTTTGGCAAGGGGCATGAAGTGGAGAAATTGAAGGTTCCTACCGGTGCGCTCGCCGCGGTACGGCGCTGGCAGCCGATCGTCGCCAATCGCCAGCAATGACACGGTTTCTACCGCTGCTGCGACGGGGCGCGGTCGGTTCGGAACGGCGACGCCGGCAGGCCCGCCCGATTGTAAAGATTGCAGCCTGCCGGATTGTCGGCCCACGCGTAGCGGACCATCGCCGGATTCGGCACCTTCGGACTGCTCACGACGATGTCGCCGCGCGTCGTCGAAGAGTCGATGACCGCATCGGCCCGGACGAACTTCCCATCGGCGGCGGCGATGGAGAACTGTCGCAGCGGTCCATCCTTCGCCACCAGGGCGCCGTCCATGGTCTCGAAGCGGAGGCGAATCGCGGAACCTTCGACCGCCACTGCCCGATAAACGGGACCGGAACAAGCGACGGGCAGGCGATAGACTTTGGCCAGGGCGTTCAGGGCAAGACGACGGCCCACCTCGCGTTTGTTGGGCGGATGAATGCTGCCGTTGCCCACGTCGATCGCCACGGTCAGCCCCACGCCGGGAACCTCCGCGGCAACCGCCGCCTGCGCCTCGCGTACCACGGCCGCGCCGGACTCGACCGGAACGGTCGCGGGACCGCCGAAGCTGGCCAATTGGACGACGCCGAAGTGGAGATCGGCGCGATGAAAATGGGCCCGCCAATCGGCAATCAGCGTCTTCAGCAGCGCCGCGTAGGCTGCCGTCGACGCGCCGACGTTCGATTCGCCTTGATACCAAATGACCCCTTGGATCGTCATCGGCGTCAGCGGGGCGATCATCCCGTTGAACAGCGCGGCCGAGCTGGCGCGGTGGGCCGCCGTGGTCGCCTGCCCATAGCCGGGCAGACGGCGGAGTGCGTCGAGGCTGATCCAGGCCTCGATCGGCGAGGCGCCGACCGAGCCGGTGACCAGCCCCACCGGGACGCCGAGTTTCTCCTGCAGCGCAACGCCGAAATAGTAGGCCACCGCGCTGATATAGGGCGCCGTTTCCGGCGTGCAGGGCTGCCATCCGGCCCTGACGTCGGGCGTGAGCCCGGCGTCGTTCTTCGGCAGCGTGATATGATCCGGCAGCGCGCCCTTGCAATCGTGCTGCGGCACGACACTGGCCGTTTTCTCGATGTTGAATACGCGCAGGGCGGGGCGGTTCGTCCTGGCGGCTTCTTCCTTCCACGATTTTTCGCCGTACCAATCATTGTTGCCGGCCGGATAGTCGGGCCCGAGCATCATCGCCATGTTCGACTGGCCGGAACAGAGCCAGACCTCGCCGATCAAGATGTCCTTGATCTGCACCATGTTCTCATTGGGCACGGCGAAGGAGATGTGTTCGCGGCGGATTCCGCGGTCCAGCGACCGGGCCTGCGGCGTCTTGATCGTGGCTTTCCACTCGCCGCGGATGTTGGCGGTCGCTTGCGTTTTCGCTCCCCAGGAGGTTTCGATCCTGACGGTTTCGCCGTTATAGGCCCACCCCCAGAGCGTGACCTCGGCGTTTTGCTGCAAGACCATGTGGTCGCCCAAAACGGCCGGCAGGCGGACATCGGCCGCGGCCCATCGAGGGCCGGCGCTCAGCGCCAGCAGTATTGTGCAAAGAAGTCGGTGGTGCATGGTCATTGCGATTCCTGTCGTTCGCTTCGGATAGCCTACAGACGTTACCGTAATGGATCGGGCCGGATTGTCAAGTGGAGGGCGGGGGGGCGATTCTTTCGCAACCCATTGGCAGCCCATGCAGGGAGCCGGCGTGGTGAAAGAGAGTTCCCGGGACAACTACGGAATCGCGCTGAGTCATGTATGCTGTTTCCGGAACGCGGTGTCCCCGGAACCCGGTCCGTTGCCGCTCCGTAGAAGCCCGGAACTGCTCCTCGGACAAGTAACCGTTCACGGGGCGGGGAAGAGGGGGACAGGTCCATGTTTTCGGACGACGTCGTACTTGGAAGCAGCGCGGATTGGCCGACAAATGGACCAGTCCCCGCCCGCCCCGTTAACGGTTACCTCGGAAAATCGTATTGTCCGTCTGTCGGATTGACGGCGGGGGCGATGGACTACATAATGCCGTCTTGTCGCCCTCTTCCCGGGGCGGTCTTGCACCAAACCTTGCCTGCGATGGAAGGAAATCAAAATGCAGAAAGACGTGGCTGAGCCAAGCGGATCGCCTTCCAGCCAACGTATTGTATCCATCGATGCGCTGCGCGGATTCGACATGTTCTGGATCGTCGGCGGCGAAGGCTTTGCGGCTGCGATCCTCCAGTTCTGCGGTCAGCCGGTCCGGGAGACCCTACAGCCACAACTGGATCATGCGGCGTGGGAAGGGTTCCGATTCTACGACTTGATCTTCCCGCTGTTCGTTTTCCTGGTAGGCATGTCGGCGATACTTTCCTTGCGCAAGATACTGGAACAGGACGGCAAAGCGGCCGCTTACTGGCGCGTGCTGCGACGCGCCGGCCTGCTGTATCTTCTCGGCATCTTCTATTACGGCGGCTTTTCCCACCTTGCGGGAATCCGCTTCATGGGCGTGCTCCAGCGCATTGCACTGTGCTACCTGTTCACCGGTCTGGCGGTGATCAACTTGCGCGTGCGTGGAATCATCGTCTTGCTCGTGGTATTGCTGGCAGGCTACTGGGCATGGTTGTCCTTCGTGCCGCTGCCGGGCGCGGAGGCGATCTCGTTCGCGCCCGAGAAGAATTGGGCCAACTACATCGACGCACATTATCTTCCCGGCTGGAAGGCGGAAAACAAGACATGGGACCCCGAGGGTTTGTTAAGCACTCTGCCCGCCATCGGCACTTGCCTGCTGGGCGCGTTGGCAGCGGAACTGCTGCGAAGCCGGAACATTTCCGAACGGCTCAAAGTCTGCTGCCTGATCGGCGGTGGAATCGTGTGCGCGCTCGCCGGTTACTGGTGGGGACACCAGTTTCCGATCATCAAGAAGCTCTGGACCTCGTCCTACGTGCTGGTGGCGGGAGGCTATAGCTGCATCTTGATGGGCGCGTTCTACGCCATCATCGACATCTGGAAACTTCGGCGCTGGGCGATTGCTTTTCTTTGGATCGGGACCAACGCCATCACCCTATACATGGCGGTGAACTTGCTCGACTTCCACCAGCTTGCCCATCGCCTGGTGGGTGGTGACGTACAAGCCGCAATCGGGCGGCTCTGGGGTGGCGCCCGC
>CAYYBU010000201.1:0-5904 GCA_964469945.1 uncultured Planctomycetaceae bacterium | reverse complement strand
AGCAGCGCCCGTTTCACCTGCGGCGACGCTTGTGCGAGCCGCGTCAAAGCCGCATCGAGCGCCTTCAGCGTGCAGTCCCCATCCGGCAGCAGGATGGCGGCCTCCCCGAGCAACCGTGTCGCACCGGCACGGAAGGCACGCTGAACCGCTTCCGGGCCGCTTTGCCCCACATAAGCCAACGCGGAGAGTACGACCGTCGCCGGCCCGGCCACCGCGTCGATGGAGCGATAGCGTACCGCGGCCGGCTTCTCGATCTTGAAGAACACGTCCAACGACGCCAGCAACATCACGCGCAGACAGTACTGCCCCAGATCAATCCGGCCGCTGGCCGCGATCAAGGCTTCCACCACGCCGCGAAACTGCGCGTATTGCGGCAGCGAAAGCCGCTTCAACGCCGGCATCGTCAGATTCACCAGCGGCAGCCGCGCCTCGGGCTGCAACGCATCCAGCGCGGCGGCCAGTCGTTGCGTCTCCTCGTACAAAGCAGGCTCGCCTTGCGACTGGAGCACTTGCCACTGCCGCGTGCGGGCCTCCGCGTTGCCGCGATTCAGCAGCAGTGCGCAGATGACCGCGCGGGCGGAAAACGGTTCGCGAGTGGCGTCGCTCAGCACCGGCGGCATGCCGGCCACCACGCGGCCCGCCTGCTCGACGTGTTCCCGTTGCGGCTGGCCGATCTGCCCGGCGACGCTCTGCGAACCGCCCGCGTCGGAAGCGAGCCCCGCAACCGCGTAGGCAGCCGCCGCGCCGGCCGTGGCCGTTTGCTGCGGCGCGCCGGCAGTCTCCACCAGCGGCTGCACGTCCGGCAAGCGGCCGTCGAAATTGGGCTCCAACTGCCGGATCCGCTCCTCCAGCGGCGGATGCGTGGCAAACCAACTGAAGAACGAGCCCGAGGCGTCGCTGAAAAACATGTGGCTGATTTCGGCGGCATGGCTATCGTTAATTCGCGAGCCTTCAGCCAGGCCGGCAATTTTCTTCAGCGCGCCGGCCAGCCCGCTCGGATTGCGCGTGAACTGCACCGAGGAGGCGTCGGCGAGAAATTCCCGCTGCCGCGAGGCCGCGCTCTTGATGAGCTGGCCGAAAAACAAGCCGATAAAGCCCAAGACGTACAGCGCCAGGCCGACGAAAAAGAATGCCGTCGCCCCGCCATCTTCCTTATCGTTGCGGGAAGACGAGCGGAAGCCGGTCGATCGCATGAGGAAATAGCCGATCGTCGACAACAGCAGGATGCCGTAGACGATGCCGATCAGGCGGAGGTTCAGCCGCATGTCGCCGTTGAGGATATGGCTGAACTCGTGGCCCAACACGCCTTGCAACTCTTCGCGGGTGAGATACTGGAGGCAGCCGCGGGAGACGGCCACCACGGCATCGCCCGCCTGGTGCCCGGCCGCGAAGGCGTTGATCGACGATTCGTTTTCCAGCACGAACACCGGCGGCACCGGCACGCCCGAGGCCAAGGCCATTTCCTCGACCACATTCAAGAGCCGCCGTTCGGCCAGGTCGGTCGTTTGCGGGTTGAGCGGCCGGCCGCCGAGCATCAGGGCGACCGTTTCGCCGCCGGCGGAAAGCTCGGAGATCTTGTACAAGCTCCCCAGCGCGATGACGAGAATCGTTCCCAGGGCAACCTCCAGGAAGAGCAGCGGATTCCACAAGCCCGGCTGCTGCGGCCGGAAATCGTTCGGACCGGCCGCGGCGCTCGTCGCCACCACGGCGACCAGGTAGATCGCCGCGATGATCGCGGCCACCGAAAGCGCGAACAGGGCCAACAGCCGCACGGTCTGTCGCCGGGCGTGATCCTGCCGCTCGAAGAAATCCATGACCATGGCACGTCTGCCTAGTTGTGGCGCAGGCGTCCCGCCTGCATTTTCAGGGCAGGCGAGACGCCTGCACCACAAGGGACGGGTCCTTACGAAAACGACACTTTCGGCGCCTCGCGTTCCGCCGGCTGCTCGACCTCGAAGAGGTTCGCCGGCTGAAAGTTGAACATCGAGGCGATCACGACCGTGGGAAACACCTCGCGTTGCGTGTTGTAGGCCATCACCGCGTCGTTATAGGCCTGCCGGGCGAAGGCGATCTTGTTTTCCGTGGCCCCCAGTTCCTCTTGCAGGGCCAGCATGTTTTGATTGGCCTTCAGATCGGGGTACGCCTCGGCCACGGCGAACAGTCGCCCCAGGACGCCGGTTAACTGGCCCTCGGCCCCGCTCAGCGCGGTCATGGCCGCCGGCTCGCCGGGGTTGCGGGCCGCCTGTTGCCCGGCCGCATAGGCCGTGTTCCGTGCCGCGATCACCGCTTCGAGCGTTTCCCGCTCGTGCTTGATATAGCCCTTGGCCACCTCGACCAGGTTGGGAATCAGGTCGTAGCGGCGTTTCAATTGCACGTCGATCTGGGAGAATGCGTTCTTGTAGCGATTCCGCATGGTGACCAGCCGGTTGTACATGCCGACGGCGACCAGCGCCAGCAGCAACAGCAGCACGACGATCGCGCCCAGCACCACAAGCATGGCAGCAGCAGCACTCATGAGACAGCGCCTCCTTAGGATCTGAATACTCGGGGGACTGTCCCGATTTTCGTCCGACGAAAATGGGACTGTCCCCCTTCCCCGGCACGGCTGGCATTGTAGCAGATTCGGCCCGCGGCGGCGATTGCCTGCTCGGTCGCTTCTTGGCAGCGCCGATCTCGTTGCCGTCCAACCGGCCCGCTGCTAGGTTAGGTTCGCCAGTTGTTGGCCTAAGGGGCGACCGGAAAACAACTTCTACGTTGGGGGAAATGACCCCAACGCCCCGCTGCGGAGTGGCAATACCGGTCAAGAGGGGCCCGAATTCGCGACAGAACACAACACTCTTGATGACCGCACAACCGGCTCACGGATGGCCGGGGGCTGTCGCGTTGACGACTATGCCCCGGTATAATGCTGGGGCATAGGAGAATTGCCTGCCGCGCTCCATGGGGCTTACAATGACGGGGATCCCGACCCGGCCGAAGATCTACCACATCACGCATCTACGAAATCTGCCGCAGATCGCAAAGTCGGGTAGAATATGGTCGGACGCCAAGTGTAGCGATCTGGGGCTGAATTGCCAAATCGTGGGGATGTCGCGAATCAAGAAGCGACGGCTGCAGGATCTTGAGGTGAAGTGCCATCCGGGGACCAAGGTCGGGCAGTACGTTCCTTTTTACTTCTGTCCGCGGTCGATCATGCTCTACATCCTTCATTGCGGCAACCACCCGGACGTGAACTATCGGGGAGGCCAACGTTCCATTTTGCATTTGCAGGCCGATCTTTCTGCAACCGTGCGGTGGGCTGACGAGAATCGGCGCAAGTGGGCGTTCAGCAATATCAATGCCGGAGCGTTCTACGCCGACTTCTTTAAGAACCTCGACCAGCTTTTCGAGGTCGATTGGAATGCGGTCGCGGCAACGGACTTTCGTGCGGCGGCAGTCAAGGAAGGCAAGCAAGCAAGCGGAGTTCCTCCTCTTTGGGTGGTTTCCTTGGCGCCTGGTGGAACGGATCGGCGCAGCTGACCGGGAAACCGAGCGTCAAGCCAAGAAAGTCTTGGAAGGGGCCGCCCACGAGCCGGTGGTGAAAGTTGAGACCAGTTGGTATTATTGAGAAGGGATGACCAATGATCCAATTCGAACAAGGCGACATCCTCCTGGCGGACGCCGAAGCCCTGGTCAACACCGTGAATTGTGTGGGGATCATGGGCCGCGGGATCGCTCTGCAATTCCGCAAGGAGTTTCCCGAAAACTTCAAGGCTTATAAGGCCGTTTGCGATCGGAGGGAGCTTCATCCCGGCATGATGCTGGTCTTCGACCTGAATCGATTCGAGAATCCCCGCTACGTCATCAATTTTCCGACCAAGCGGCACTGGAAGGGCAAGAGCCGGATCGAGGACATCTTGTCCGGCCTCGCCGTGCTTGTCGAGGAAGTTCGTCGCCGAGGCATTGTATCCATCGCCGTGCCGCCACTCGGTTGCGGTTTGGGAGGTCTCGACTGGAGCGAGGTCGGGCCCTTGATTGAGGATGCCTTCCGCTCGCTACCGGATGTGCGCGTTCTGGTTTATGAACCCGCTGGCGCACCGCTCGCCGAGCAAATGCCCAAAACCAAGAACGTCCCCAAGATGACTCCAGGACGCGCCGCGCTACTGGGGCTCATGCGGCGTTACCTGGCAGCAGTGTTGGATCCCTTCGTCTCGTTGCTGGAGATCCACAAGCTGATGTACTTCATGCAGGAGGCAGGCGAGAAACTCCAATTGCAGTTCGCCAAAGGACCTTACGGCCCCTACGCAGAGAATCTGCGGCATCTGCTTAACCACATCGAAGGCCACTTCATCAAAGGGTATGGCGACGCGGAAGACAACCCCGAAAAACAAATCGAATTGAACGTCGCCGCTTCCGAGCAAGCCGAACGGTTCCTGCAAACACACCCCGAAACCCAGAGCCGATTCGACCACGTCGGCGACTTGATCGAGGCGTTCGAGACCCCCTATGGAATGGAGCTACTGGCGACGGTCCATTGGGTGGCGCGGCAAGAGGCGGCGGCCAACGCTGACGAGGCGATTGCAAAGGTCTATTCATGGAATGTTCGCAAGCGGATGTTCCGTGAGCAGCATATCCGTATCGCGTGGGAACTGCTCGGCAACAAGGGTTGGCTGGCCAACCCTGCTTTGCGTGCGGGACACGACTGATTGCGGCGTGGAAATACGCAAAACCAG
This sequence comes from uncultured Planctomycetaceae bacterium, assembly GCA_964469945.1. Lineage (GTDB taxonomy): Bacteria > Planctomycetota > Planctomycetia > Pirellulales > Thermoguttaceae > CAYYBU01. Next base: position 1,192 of record CAYYBU010000201.1, on the reverse strand, counting down.
TTGACATCCGCCCCGGCCGTTGCGAAAATAGAGTCCAATCCCTCCTGTTCCGTAGCCCCCCCCTACCAACCACCCCTTGATCTGGAGAAATCCCTCATGGCTCGACATCAAGTTGCGCGGCGCGACATTCTAAAGGCAGGTGCGGCGGCCTTGGCCCTTCCCACGTTACTACCGGCAAGACTGCTGGGCGCCGCAGGCGCCGCCCCCAGCGAAACCGTGCGCGTGGGCGTTATCGGCTGCGGCGGCCGCGCCGGCAGCGCGGTCGGCGACGGCGCCGGCGTGAAAGGTTTTCAGGTCGTGGCTGCTTGTGACTGCGAGCCGAACAAGGCCGCCGCTTTCGCCAAGCAGCACTCGGGCGGTCAACCCTGGGGCGTCTACGACGACTTCCGCCGCATGATCGACCGCGAAAAACTCGACGCCGTGATGATCGAAACCACCACGCACGCCCGGGCGTGGATCGCCATCCTCGCCATGCAGGCCGGCGTGGACGCCTATATCGAAAAGCCCATGTGCCTGACGATCGCCGAAGGCCGGGCCATGGTCCGGGCGGCCCGCAAGTTCAATCGCGTCACCCAGGTCGGCACCCAGCAGCGCTCCATGCCGCTGAACAATTGGGCCAGCGACCTGGTCAAAAACGGCGCCATCGGCAAAATCCACACCGTGCTGGCCGGAAATTACGTGGGCCCCGAGCGCTGGACCCGCACCTCGTCGAAAGACGTGAAGGGTTCAGTCGAGCCGTGGTGGGACATGTGGACCAACCAGGCCGAGTTGCGTCCCTACGACGGCGAACTGCATCACGGCTGGGCCCGCTGGTGGGATTACGACGGCGGCGGGTTGTGCTTCGGCGTCACCGGCTGGGGCACGCACTCCTACGACCAGATCAACCGCGCCTTGGGCACCGATGACACCGGACCGGCGGAAGTGACCCTCGAAGAACCGGTCGAAGTGCGCGATACGGGCAAGTTCGTCGGCCGCCAGACCGTGGGCGGCGTGATCGTGGGCGACACCGGCGACATCGACACCGGCACCGATTACCACGGCATGGCCAGGCTCAGCGGTCCGCGGGCGAAAGTCGGCATGAAATTCGCCAGCGGCACCGAACTGAAACTCCACCTCGACGGCGACCGCGGCCCGGGACTGGGCGCGATCTTCATCGGCGAGAAGGGCAAGATCGAGATCAATCGCAACAAGG
>CAYYBU010000200.1:0-5917 GCA_964469945.1 uncultured Planctomycetaceae bacterium | reverse complement strand
CTTGGGTCGCAGTCAAAATATGCCGCATTTTTCGGTTCCAAGTGTCAAATTGCGGGCCGTCGACATTGTGCATCACCTGCGTGGCATAGTACCAGTAGTAGAGATTGTGCAAGCCGGCCTCGGGCGCATGATGGAGTAAATACTCCGCGCCATCGGTCACCAGCGGATCGTTGCGATTGGCCCCCAGATACTGCCGGCAAAGCAGCCCCACGGAGGTCATGGCCGGCGTGGCTTCTTGGCCGGGCTGATAGGCGAACTGGCTGCCCGCCGAGTTTTTCTTGACGGAATCGAGAAACTTGCCGGCCCACTCCAGGCTCGATCCGCCCACGTTCAAGCCGGCCATCTGCGCGCTTTTCAACGCCATGATTTGCCAGCCCACCACCGACGTATCGCCCTCGTCGCCGGGATGATAGCGCCAGCCGCCGGTCTGCTTGTTTTGCGCCGTTTCGATGAACTGGATCGCCGCCTGGGCCGCCACACCGATATTCCGGTCGCCGCTCATTCCGTAGGCCTCGCACAACGCGATGGTGGCCAAGGCATGAGTGTACATCTGCTGCTCCGACCCGGCCGACAGATCGCCGTCGGGCTTCTGGTGCCGCACGAGCCACAACAGGCCGTTGGCCACCAGCCGATAGTGCGCGCCGGTTTTATGGGTCTCCCCGTGGGCGAGAAACGGCAGCAGTCCCATGGCGGTCGCGGCGGCGTCGGCCTCGACGCTGCCGGTCCCCGAGCAGGTCGCGTCCTTGCACTGGTGAACGTATTGCTTCAGACTCCAACTGCCATCGGGCGATTGATGACGCGCCAGCCAGTTGAGCGCCCGCAGCACGGCGTTTTCGGTATCGGGGGTCTCCCCCGGGCCGCGGCCCGACCCGCGCGGACCGAAGCCGGTGCCGCCATGGCCATGAGATGGCCAACCGGCGATGCCGTGATGGTTGCCACCACTGCCAGATACCCTTGAACCCGGTTTATTGATAAAGATAGGAGGGCCGCCCAAGTCACCGGTACCGCCGCCGCGACCGTTGCCGAGGCTGTCGAGCACCCCGCCGGGATCGGCATTATCCTCGCCCGTGCCGCCGCCGGGAGGCAGAGCCGTCGGCGTTTCTGGAATGGCCTCGGCCGGGGAAGGCGCCGCATCGCGGGGATCGACGATGGGTTCCGTTTGCGGCGGCGTGATCTCGACCGGCGGAAGTTCCGGCGGCGGCGGTTCGTTCATGGCGCACTCGATTGGCGGCTCGTCGCTGAGCATGGTTTTGATCGCCACGTTGCCCAGCAGCAACAGCGTGGAGAGCCCCAGCAAATGGATCGTGAAGCTGCCCGCATACCAGACCAACTCCGTGCGTGCCCAATCGCTGAATCGCGCTCGCCACGTATCGCCGTCATCGGGCTCGCCCAAAACGCCTGGCAGCATTGCACTGCTCACCAATTGAGACATGGTATACCTCCCGCTCGTTCGGCGAGGACCTGTTGAAAAAGGCCGGCGGCCCTCTGAAATCCGGTGGTCCGCGTTGCTGCGTCCACATGAGAATCGCCGCCCGGCCACGGATTATTGCCGGGAATATTCGTATGGATTTTGCCCGAATGACTTCTCTCCGGCCGCGCGTTGGTAGGTCAGGCTGTGCCTGACACTTCCGCCACGTCAGGCACAGCCTGACCTACGGAGAATTTGCCCTTTGCTAACCCTGGCCGCCGCGTTTCGGGTGCCCCAGGTTGGGGTCAGGGACGCAAGACAGGCAAATGAGGTATTTCGGGCGAGATTAGCGCCTCGCGTCGCTACCCGCGAAAAGCGTGGAAACTGAATGACATTTCTTTCCCGGTGTCGTACAATTGCGGGAAGCCAGTGGGACCGATCACCTCTTGCGGCGGTTGATCTGGCCGCCCAGCAGCCAACGGAACTGTGGATAAGGCACTGTTTTCCATCACTTGTACGACGTGTCGTGCCCGGCTGGCGGTGCGCAGCGCGGAGGTCATTGGGGACATTCAGGAATGCCCCAAGTGTGGCAGTTTCGTGCAGATCGTGCCCCCGGAAGGATGGAAACCCCCGCCGGCGCCGCCCATAGAATCGGCAGAATCGACAGCGACTCCAGTTCAGCCCGTCGCGGCCAAAAGTGTGCCACTGGCCCAGCCAGCTAAAAGTGTGCCACTGGCTCAGCCAGCCAAAGGTGTGCCACTGGTTCAGCCAGTGCTTGCCGTGGAGCCAAAGGCCACCGATTCTTCGATCCAGCGTGGCAGCCCGGCCGATCAGCCGCCCGTGTCGCTGGCCGGTGCGGCGGTGTTGGCGGCGGCCTTCTGCTCCACGCCAGACGTCGCCGCGGCAATCGAAGCACCGCCGCTGATTCCGCATGGGCTCTGGTTGTGGCTGGCAAGATGCTGGTGGGCGAAGTGGCTTGTGCTGGGCTCAGCGCCGCTGCTGGGCCTGACGCTGGTCGTCGGTACGTGGTGGCTGGCCCACCGCGTTGTCGCGCCGGCCAAACTCGCCGTCCAACCAGCCTCGGTCGAGGCCGCCCCCGCGTCGCCGGCGACGGCCGACAGGAAGCCGTTGCCCAAGACGCTGCCCGTAAGACTGGACCGCCGCTGGTTGCCCGATCGCACGACCCTGGTCTTCAGCGTGTGCGGCAAACACTTGGCCGCACAACCGCAGGCCGCCAAGTTGATCGCCCAGGCCGACGCGCTCTGGAGTCCGTCGATCGGCGCCGTACTCAACAGCCTGGGTCTCACCCTCGACAGTGTGCAACGCTTGACCTGGGCCTCGACCGATTTGGCCGCCTGGCCCCAGCGCAGCGTGGTGCTGCTGGAATTGGCCCCCGGCCAGGATGCCAACGCCCTGGCACGCAACGGCGAAGCGGCCGACGCCGGCATCGCCAACCTGGTTTGCCGCCGTATGCCGGGAGCGCCCTGGTCCCATCCCTTCGTGATTGTCGACCATCAAACCATTGTCACCGGCGACGAAGAACTGCTCCGCGGTCTGGGGCGACGCGGCGAGCCTCATCTGGAGAGCGCGCCGCTGGACCGGCTGCTGGGCGCCTTCGCCCCCGATGCCGACGCCATGCTGCTGGTCGATCTGGCGGCCGCCCGCGCCGCGCACCGCAAGCTGCCCACGGCTCTGCTGGACGTTTGGCCGGCGGGCCAGCGGCCCTGGCATGTCGTCTGGGACGTGCCCGAAGGGCTGGGCTGTACGTTGCACTGGTCCGAGCCGCTGCGAAGCGAGCTGGCCCTGCTCTGCGAGAGCGAGACGGCCGCCGACCGGGTCCGCGCCGCCCTGGACGAGTTGCTCCCCGCCGTCAAACAACTGCTGCCCAAGCAGGCCGCGGCGGTGCAGGAATCGCTGCGGGCCGGCCGGCTGACCGTGGCCGACGCCGAGCCTTACAAGTTGCTGCTGGAGGACGCCACCACGGCATTGCAGGCCGCCCACTGGCAAGTGGCCGATGGCACGGTCTGGCTGCGTTTGAACTGGGGTCGGGCGCCGTTGGCGCTGGCCACCACTGCCCTCGATAGTGCGGCCGTGTTGCACGCCGAGTGGCTTGCGGCGGCGTTGGCCGTCGATCGAGCCAATCATGCCCGGCTGCTGGCTGGCCTGCTGGGGCACGCCAAGGCCGAGGGCCATTTTCCCGCCGCCGCGGCCGGCAGCGCCCTGTTGCCGCCCGAGACGCAACTGAGTTGGCTGGCCGCCATGTTGCCCTATTACGACCATGCCGATTGGCATCGCCGCTTGAACTTCGGCTATCCGTGGAACGATCCGCAGAATCGCGGCGTCACCCAGCAGCCGCTGCCCGAGGTGGTCAATCCGGCGTTGGGGCCCGCCACGACGCCGGCCGGTTTTCCGGTCACGCATTACGTGGGCGTCGCCGGCGTCGGCGCCGACGCCGGGCGTCTCAAGGCCGACGACCCCCGGGCCGGCGTCTTCGGCTACGGCCGCACCACGCGGCCCGAGGACATCGCCCGCGGCGCGTCCAATACCATTGCCATCCTCGGCGTCGCCGATCGCTGCGGCGCTTGGGGCTCCGGCGGCGACGCCACGGTTCGCCCCTTGACCCGGGCGCCCTACGTCAACGGGCCGGACGGCTTTGGCAGCGGTCAGCCCGACGGCATGGTGGCCGGCATGGCCGACGGCTCGGTGCGATTCATCTCCAAGGACGTCGATCCGCGCGTGGTCGAGCAGTTGGCCACCATCCACGGCCGCAACGACGTGACCGTCGCCGCATTGAACGACAAACCGGCCGTAGCGGGTGCCGAGCCGGCCGCACCGGCCGTCGCGCCGCCGTCACCACCTGCTGTGGTCGCGGCCGCCGAGAAGCCCGCGGCCCCGGCAGCCAAGCCGCCCGCGCCGCAGCCGGCCGCGCCGGCGATCGACGTCGATGCCCGGCTTGCCGACGCTATTCCGCAGCTCGAGTTCCACGACACGCCGCTGGGGGAAGCGGTCGAGTTGTTGACCTCCATGAGCACGGTGCCGATTACCATCGACCCCGACGCGCTCGTGGAGGCGGGTGTTTCGCTGCGCGATCCAGTGTCGCTCGACCTGACGGCGACCACCGTCGGCAAGGTGCTGGAAACCATGCTTGCCGGCCGCAAGCTGACCTGCGTGGTGGAAAACGGCCGGGCGCTAATCACGAGTCCGCCCGAGAATCGCAACACGCTCCGCTCGCTGCGTTACACCGTGTCCGACCTGACGGGCCACGACGCCCGAGCACTGGCGGAGTTGGCCGGCTTGATCCAAAAACTGGTGGTCCCGGATTCGTGGCAGGCCAACGGTGGCCGCGGAAGCATTCAGCCGCAAGATGGCGTGCTGGTGATCGTGCAAACCGGCGCCGTGCATTACCAGATCATCACCTTCTGCGAAAAGCTCCGCACGGCGCAGGGCCTGCCCACGCGGAGCCGCTTCGACCGCAGCCTCTTCGCCTTGACCACGCGATCCGATCGGGCGCGGGCCGCACTCGGTCATGAGGTGACGGCCACCTTCGCCCAGCCCACGCCGCTGCCGGAGATTCTTGCTTATCTGAAGCGGCAGGCCGACGTGGATATTTTCCTCGATCGGCCCGCGCTGGCGGCCGCCGGCATGGCCGACGTTCCGCGGCCGACGTTGAAGGTGACGAAGCGGCCCTTGGCTGCGGCGCTGGCCGAGTTGCTCGATCCTTTGGCGCTGGCGTATCGCGTCGTCGATCGGCGGACCATTCAGGTGACGACGCGCAAGGCGCTGGCCGCGCGGCTGGAACTGGAGTTCTACCCGATCGGCGACCTGCTGACCAAAGGCCAGACCGCGTCGGCGCTCAGCGAGCGAATCAAGAGCCGCGTGGCCGGACCGACGTGGAGCGACGCCGGCGGGCCCGGCTTGATCCAGTTCGATGCAGGCTCGAGGTGTCTGATCGTGTTGCAATCGCAGCCGGCCCAGGTGGCCCTGGAGGCGTTGCTGGCGGAGAAGGCGGACCGCTGACACCCCCCCTTGCTTTTTCCGTGGAACCGTGCGATAATGGCCTTGTTATGCAAGTTTGCCCCTCCCGGGTGACGATGAGATTGGTCATGAGTTCGCTTCGTACCGCCTATTATTATTGGTTTTACTTTAGCCCGCCTGGTCGCGGGGTCGGAGGCGGTGTGTAGACGCATAACACAACCAAAACCTGACCAAGCCCCGAGACCAAACGGTTCTCGGGGCTTTTTTTTTGCTTTCCCCGTCCCTAACTCGGAGTTTTTCCCATGATTGTGGTAATGAAGAAAGGCGCCTCTAAACAGGAGATCGAACACATGATCCAGCGGGTCGAGCGGCTGGGGCTGAAGGCTCATCCCATCTATGGCACCGAGCGCACGGTCATCGCCGCCATCGGCGAAAAACGCGACGAATACCGGCAGTCGCTGGAAAGCGGACCCGGCGTGGCCGAAGTCGTGCCCATCCTGGCCCCCTACAAGGTCGCCAGCCGCGAGGTCAAGT
>CAYYBU010000199.1:0-5918 GCA_964469945.1 uncultured Planctomycetaceae bacterium | reverse complement strand
GGTCGCGGTTGGCGGTCACGATCGCCTCAAACCGCGGCATCCCTTGGGCACGGAGATGATTGGTGTGGTCGATCTGCAGAATGGAGTTCTTCTTGACCACGGCGAACAACACCATGATGCCCAGCAGCGAAAACAGATTCAAGGATTGGTGGAAGATCAGCAGCGAGAGCAGCGCGAAGGGCAGCGTCAGGGGCAAGCAGAGCAGGATCGTGATGGGATGAAGCCACGATTCGAACTGGGCCGCGATGCACAGGTAGACGAAGATGAAGGCCAGGATGAAGGCCTGGAAAAACCCGCGAAACGCCTTCCCCATTTCTTTCGACTTGCCCAAGAGCCCGGTGTGGTATTCCGGCCCCAGGTCAAGCTTCTCGACCGACGCGGCGATCTTGTCCAGCACGGCCTGTTCCGACATGTTGGGCGCCGTGTTGGCATTGATCGTCACCTGCCGGGTACGCGCCAGTCGATTGATCTCGGCCGGACCGGCCCCCTTCTTAAAGCGGACCACGTCGCCCAACGGCACGGGGCCGAACTTGCTCGAAGGGACGGTCACCATCTGCAACTGGTCGAGGTGATTGCGGGCGTCGGCGATGGCGCGGACGTGGACCTCGTATTGCTCGCCCTTGTCGTTGTAGTCCGACACCTTCTCGCCGGCCACGAGCAACCGCAGCGTGTTGGTGATATCGGCGATCTCGACACCCAGTTCGCCGGCCTTGGGGCGATCCGGGGTGAGGGCGTATTGCGGCTTGCCGACAGAGAGGGTGGAATCGATGTCCACGACCCCCGGCACTTGACGCATGTCGGCCATGACCGCGTTGGCGCTTTGCTCCAGCTTATCGATGTCCGGACCGCCGATCAGGTAGGAAATATTGCTCGTGCTCATGCCGCCGCCGGAGATGGCCGACACCGGGCTCACGCTGACGCGCAGCTTGTCGGCCGCGAAGTCCGGCAGAATGTGCTCGCGGACGAACTGCATGGCTTCCAGTTGGCCGTACTTGCGGGCGTCGAGATCGACCAGCCGCACGTAGACCGTGCCTTTATAGGGAGTGCGCTCGTCGGTGTCGGCCACGCTGCCGATCGTATACTGGACGCCGTCGAGGCGGCGGATCTCGCGGGCGATCCGGGCAATGATCACTTGCGTGGCCTCCAGCGACGTGCCTTCCGGCGCCTGGACGTTCAGTTGAAACTCCGACGAGTCTTCGTCGGGCAAGAAGTTCTTGTGTACCATGCCGAACAGCGGCACCAGGGCGGCCAGGCAGCCCAGCACCGCGGCGACCACGATCCAGCGCCGCCGCGGCGAGAACCGCAGCGCGATCAAGTAGAGTCGCTCGACGGCGAGATAAACGACTTGAAATCTCGACCGCGGCTTCGCGGCATGAGACACATTGCGGTCCGCGGTCGAGCCGTCGCCGTTGTTCTTGGCCTTCAATGAGCCTTTGAACCAGCGGGCGGACAACATCGGCGTGAGGGTGAAACTGACCAACATGCTCACCAAAATCGTGCCCGACATGGTGATGCCGAAGGACTTGAGGAACCTGCCGACGATGCCCGACATCATGGCGATGGGCAAGAACACGGCCACCAGCGAGACGGTAATGGCCATGACCGCCATGCCGATCTCGGCGGTGGCGGCCAGGGCGGCCTCATAGGGCGAGTAGTTCTTTTCTTCGATGAAGCGAAGGATATTCTCCATCACCACGATGGCGTCGTCGATGACGATGCCCACCGAAAGAGTCAAGGCCAGCAACGTGATGCTGTTGAGCGTGAATCCCATGAAGTCCACGATGGCAAAAGCGGCGATAATGGAGGTTGGGATCGCCAGGGCCGCGATCACGGTGGCGCGGTTGTTGCCCAGGAAGAAGAAGACCACGATGGCGGCGAGAATACTGCCGATGACCAGGTGTTCTTTCACCATGTCGATCGAGGTCTGAATGAAGACCGACTGGTCGCGCACCACTTCGACGCGGTAACTTTTGGGGGCAAGCTGGCGCAGTTCGGCGAGCCGCTCTTTGAGGAGGTTCACCACCGCGACCGTGTTGGAACCCGATTGCTTGCGAATATTCATCAGCACGCAGGGGGTGTCGTTGTAGAGCGAGGCGCTCTTGGTTTCCTCGGTCGAGTCGTCCGCGTGGCCGAGGTCGCGAATCGCGATGGGGTGGCCGTTGCGGTAGGCCACAATGATGCGATCCATCTCCTGCATGTTGGTAACGCGGCCCATGGTGCGGAGCGTATATTCGGTTTCGCCCACCTTCATCGAACCGCTGGGCATCTGGAGGTTCTGGGCCGCCAAGGCGCGCGAGACGTCGGCCACGGTCAGCTTGTAGGCGCGCAGTTGCAGCGGGTCGAGTTGCACGTTGATCTGCCGGGCCTGGCCGCCGACCAGCATCACCTGCCCCACGCCGCCCAGCGACTCCAGTTGGCGGCGCAGCACCTTGTCGCAATACTCGGTGATGTCGCGGAGCGACGTCGGCTCCGGGGCCGAAACCGCAATGGTCAACACCGGGCTGGCGTCGGGGTCCATCTTCTCGACTGTCGGCTGGTCGATGTCCTTCGGCAAGTCCGGCAAGACGCCATTGATCTTGTCGCGCACGTCTTGCGCGGCGACGTCGATGTCCTTCTCCATCGTGAAGGTGACGAAAACCTGCGAGATGCCCTCGGAGGAAATCGACCGCAACTCGTCGATGCCGCTGATCGTGTTGAGGGCCTGTTCGATCTTGTCGGTAATCTCGGTCTCGATATCCTCGGGCGCCGAGCCCGTCTGACGCGTGGTCACGGTGACGATGGGAAAGTCGATCTTGGGAAAACGGTCGACCCCAAGCTTGAAATAGGAGGAGACGCCGAAAACCACCAGCACCAGAATCAGCACGGTGGCAAAGACGGGACGCTTGACGCAGATGGCGGCCAGATAATTCATCGGCGCACGGCGTCTCCGTCGTGGACTAGGCGAGGCTGGGCGACCAGCAGTTCCTTGCCGGTCAAGCCGGAGAGGATCTCGGTCCCTTCCTGCCCGGCCTTGCCCAAGGCCACGACCTGTTCGCGGGCAATTCCGTCGCGGACGACGAACACGGTTGCCACGTCGCCGCGATTGCAGACCGCCGCCCGCGGGACGCGGATCTCGGTCCGCTGCCGTTCCAACTGCAGTTCCGCGGTGACGAACAGGCCGGGACGCAACACGGCGTCCGGATTGCGCACGATGGCCTCGATGCACAGCGAACGATTGTCGCTGGTCACCTCCGGCGTAATGTAGCGCACGGTGCCGGTGAACGTCTTGGCCGGAAAGGCGTCGGTCTGGAAGGTCACCGTCTGGCCGGCCCGGACGCGGGCGATCTCCTGCTGGGGCACCGTCAGCGACAGCCGTAGCGGGTCGATCCGCACCAGCGTCACCAACTTGGCGCCGGGGAACAAGGAAATGACGTGCTCGCCGACGGAGATGTTGCGTTCCACGACCACGCCGTCGAAGGGCGCGCAGATCGAGCAGTCCTCCACGGCTTTCCGCAGGACCGCCAGGTGAGTCTTGGCCGAGCAATAGCTGCGGTACAGTTGCTTGGCCTGGAGCAGTGCCAGGCGGTGGTGCTGGATGGCCGCGTGGTGATCGGTCTGCATCTGGTCGGCGTCGCTCTGCGAGATGGCGTTGGCCGGTTTGAGGCTCTCCGCGCGGCTGTGGTTCTTTTCCGCCAGTTCCAGGGCCAGTTTCGCCGCCTGGACTTCGGGCACGTCGGCGACGTGAAACTCCTTGAACTCGTCCAGGCCCAGCCGCACGCGCAGTTCCTCCATGGCGTTCACGCCGTCATCCAGGGCATACTGCGCGTCGCGGGGATCGAGTTGCACGAGCAGATCGCCCTTTTTGACGAAACGGCCACGTTCGGCCCGCGTCTCGGAGACAATGCCCGCCGCGTTGCTGCCAACCTCGGATTTCTCGTCGGCCGCCAGGGTGCCGGTGAGGCGCAAAGCATCACCGCGAGTAATCGTCTCGGCGCGGATCGTCTCGATGCGCGGCGCAGGGCTGTGGGAGACGCCGACACCTTCGCGGCCGCTGGCGAAGCCGAGCGTGGCCTTGCCGCCGTTATGCGAAGCATTCTTTGCCCCACCCATCGGCGTTCGGTAGTGGTACATGCACCAACCGCCCGACGCGACTGCCAGGGCTGCCACGGCCGCCAGGGCCACGAACCCCCGCCGCCGACCGAGCGGCTTGGATGACCTGGCGGCGACATCCGCGGCGGCCGCCTCCTGTTGGTCGTCGGCTGGCATTCCAGGCGTCCGTCCACTTGCGGCGTGTTTTGTTATGGATACGGTGCTCACGATATTTCTCCCAGGCTAAGAGCCTTGCTCCTTGCAGCAACGCCGGAGGGCCTTTTCCTTCAGGCCCACGCCGCACAGGCAGAACCGCCCGAGCTGCGTCAAAATTTCCTCGCGTGGAACTCCATAGTCGATAATGGAGCTTGCCGGCAACGAGTGGATCAAGATTCCGGAAATGAGATGATGAACAAACCAACCGCCCAAGTTGGCACGAACCGGCGTCTCAACCATATCGCCGGCGGCCTGCGCCGCCTGGATGCACTGTTCGACCTTCTTGACCCAATCGGATAGCCCGCCCTGGATGGCAAGCCGGGCGAACTCCCCCTCGTCGATCAAACTGCGCAGCGCAAGGCGGACAAACAAACGGTCGTCCTCATCAGGCTCCGCTCCAAGGACGTGCGTAATCAGATCGCGGACCAAGGATACGAGGGCTGCCGTGGATGGTTCCAACGAATCCAATCGCTCCGTGATTTTGGATCTCGCCTCCTTGAAGCAGGAGGTCTGAATAGCGGAGTAGAGGGCTTCCTTGCTGGGGAAGTGTCTGAAAAGAAGCGCCTCGGAGACGCCCGCCGCCTCGGCCAACTCGCGGGTGGTCGTTCGATAGAAGCCCTTTTCGATGAAGACGTCCCGGGCGGTCTTGATGATGGCCGCCCGTCGTGCTTCGCCGGAGATTTTCATGGTCGATTTCATCCGCTCGCCTTTTCCCACAGAGGGTGAAGTGTACACTTACTTACATCACCTGTCAACCCATTTTCGAGGCGTCTCTGTAGGGACCGCCCTCCGTGGCGTTCCGTGCGTTGCCAACGAAGCGGAACGCCACGGAGGGCGTTCCCTACACGGGGGACGGGAATGATCCGGGGTTAGCCACAGAATCGCCGCAGACGCGGCACGAGCCAATGCAGCCGCGGCACGTCGTCCAGCGAGTTGTTGTGCGGTGAATAAGGCCCATCGGCCAAGGGCCGAAAGATTACGGGATAGCGCGGCAGGGGACGCACGGGCTGTTGTTGCTTGAGCCACTCGGCCCACTGCGAATCGCGGGCGTAGAGCCTGGCCACCATCGCGGTCCCTTCCACGGGGCGCTCGGCCAGCAGGCGATAGCCGGGGGCCGGCGGCCGGCCGTCCGTGAGCACCAGCGGCCGCAGTGCCTCGGGAGCGGCGTCCAACTCGGCATACGCCACCCAGGTATGCTCATCGCAGTCCCAGGACATCAACCCTCGGTCTTTCAGCACGATGCGCACGCGCGCCCAGGTGACCGCCTTCAGGTAGTCGCCGGTGAGGATGGTCGTTTGCTGGCCCAATTGACGATTGGTCGCGAACGTGGCGCGGGCCGCCGGCCAAGCGAGCGCGATGCACAACAGCAGCGAAGCGGTGGCCGCCAGCGTTTTCCACATGGGGACGCCTGCCCGCGGGCCGGGAGGGGGACAGTCCCATTTTCGGCGTCTCCACCAGAGACGACGGACGACAATTGGGACAGTCCCCGGTGCCACGGGCAAGAGAAACAGTAGGATGGGGATCGGCCACAGCGGGGCCAGGAAGTGCAAGTTCTTGAAGCCCGAGCACAGAACCACCAGCAGGTACAGCAGGGTGGTGGTGGCCACGGTCCGCTGCCAGGCGTCGCGGAAAAA
>CAYYBU010000198.1:0-5963 GCA_964469945.1 uncultured Planctomycetaceae bacterium | reverse complement strand
CTGCGCTTGTTTGCCTTCCCATATTTGCTCAACTTATTCTGACGCGGGGCCTAACGTCATGCCGGGTTACGTGCAGGTTTATACGGGCGAGGGAAAGGGCAAGACGACCGCGTCGCTGGGATTGGCGCTGCGCGCCGCGGGAGCGGGCTGGAACGTCTTCATCGGCCAGTTCGCCAAAGGCATGCGCAGCAGCGAGTTGGTGGCGTTGGAGCGGTTCGCCGATCGCATCACGCTCCATCAGTTCGGTTTGCCGCGATTCATCCTGGGGAAAGCAAAGGAAGAAGATATTGGCTTGGCCCGCCGCGGCCTGGACGAGGCCCGCGCCGCGGTCACTTCGGGGGCCTACTCGCTGGTCATCCTCGACGAGGCGAACGTCGCCGTCAAGCTGCAACTGTTCACGATCGACGAGTTGTTGGCGGTGGTCGACGCCAAGCTTCCCGACGTGGAACTGGTGATTACCGGTCGCGACGCCGATCCGCGGTTGGTGGCGCGTGCCGACCTGGTGACCGAGATGCGGCTGGTCAAGCACTATTTTCAAGCGGGGGTGGTGGCCCGCCGCGGCATCGAGAAATAGCCGCGCGTCCGTTCAGGCCGCCGCTCGCCGCGCCGGCGCCAACTCGTCGTAGATGGCCATCAGTTCGTCGCAATTGCGTTCCAGCGTATAGCGGAGGGCCAGACGCCGGGCGGCCGCTCCCATGCGCAGACGCAGCGCGGGATCCATCAGACTTCCCAGGCGGTTGCACAGTTCGCTGTCGTCGGCCGGATCGGCGAGCACGAAACCTTCCACGCCTTCGCTCAACAATTCGGCGGCGCCGTTGAAGCGGCTGGTCACGCTGGGCAGTCCGCAGGCGGCGGCTTCCGACACGCTCAGGCTGCAAGGATCGTAGAAGGTGGGCAACACGAAGGCGTCGGCCGCCGCATAGTAGGGCACCGGATCGGCGACTGGGCCGGTGAAGGTGACCCGGGCGGCCTGATGTTGTTGCAGGAAGCGGAACCATTGGCCGCGGTGGTTGCCGCCCACCACCAGCAGCCGGGCCTGAGCGCCGTCGGCGCCGAGCCGCGCCAGCGCGCGGATCGCCGTGGCCAGGCCCTTGCGCCGATAGTCGTGGCCCACGAAAATGAACACCACCTCGTCGGCGCCGATGGCCAATTGCGCCCGGATCGGCTCGCGGTAGCTCTCCCGGTGGGCGGGCGAAAATCGCTGGTTGTCCGTGCCGTGGTAGACGATGCGGATCCGCTCGGCGGCCACGCCATGATACTGCTGGTAATGGCCGGCGCACATCTTCGAGACCGCCAGGATCAGTCGCTGGGGATCGCCGAACTGTCGGGCCATCAACGCGCGAAAATCGTGATAGCGCGGCAGCACGCGAATCATGCGGCGTTTCAGGGGCCGCAGCCAGGGCGGCAGCAGCTTCAGTCGTTGCTCCCACATGGCCAGTCGCGAACCGTCTTCCGATTGCAGCAGATTGCAGTACCAGCCCATGCCGATGTCGTGGATGACGTCGAGGTCGAGGCTGCGCAGGGTTTCTTCGGCGGCCATGGCGCGGCCGACCTGAGAATGGATGCGCCCCAGGCAGTGCGCGACCACGGGCAGCCGTTGGCCGCCGCCCACCTCCTGAGTGACGACGTGGACTTCGTGCCCGCGCGTCAACAGTCGTTGAGCATATTGGAAGGTCCAGCCCTGGGCTCCGCCCAGCCGCGGATCGAAGCAGTCGATGACGAGTCCGATTCTCACCATAAGACTCCTGTGTTGCGCAGTAGTTGTCCCGTCCCGGCGCGCCGCCAGGCGGTCGCCTCGTCCGCGGACGCCTCGTCCGCGGATCCACGCACGCGAGCGGACCACACCAGCGGGCCGCCAGCCAGACGCGCCCGCTTCTCCACCACCTCCTCGTACAAAGCCAGAATATTGTCGACGTTCCGGTCGAACGTCTGCGTCAGCGCCGTTTGCCGCGCGGCGCGGCCCAGGGCGCGGCGGGCCGCTGGCTCCAGGAGACGTTGCACCCCGGCGGCCAGTGCCTCGTCGTCGCCGGGCTCGTCGATCAGCAGCGTGTCCGCACCGTCGTGCAGCAGTTCGGCGGCGCCGTTGCAGCGCGTGGTGACGATGGCCAGGCCGCAAGCCGCCGCTTCCAGCACCACCAGGCTGCAGGTGTCGTAAATCGTGGGATGCACGTAGATGTCGGCGGCCGCATAGTAGGGCAGCGTGTCTTCCACCGGGCCGAGGAACTCGACGGCCGCGGCCACGCCCAACCGCGCCGCCTGCCGCCGCCAGCGATAGAGACGCTTTCCGCCCACCACCAGCAGCCGCAGCGGCAATCGCCGGCCGCGCAGCCGCGCCAGGGCGCGCAACAAGGTGGCCAGCCCTTTCAATTGGAAATTATGGGCCACGATCAGCAAGACGATGGTTTGCGGGTCGATCCCCAGGCGGCGACGCATTGCCTGTCGCTGCGGCGCGCAGCGGGCGGGCGAAAAACGCTCCGTGTCCACGCCGTTGTAGACGATGCGGACCCGCTCCGGGGCCACGCGATGAAAGCGGCTGAAATCGTCGGCCACGCAGTGCGACAACGCCACCATGATTTGGCCGCGATCGGCATACTGCCGCTGCATCAGGCTACGAAACTCGTGATAGCGGGGCATCACCCGGTTCAGCCCGCGCTTCGCCGCCTGTAGCCAGCGGGGCAACAGCAGCACCTTGCGCGCGGCCACCGAAGCCCAGGAGCCGCCGTGCGGATGAAAGATGTCGTTGTACCAGCCGACGCCCATGTCGTGAATCACGTCCAGGTCCAGCGAAGCCAGTTTCGCCTCGGCGGCCGCGGCGAAGGCCAGCGGCGTGTGGACGTGCGCCAGGTGATGGGCAATCATGGGCATGTGCCGCGTCCGCTCCGTGAACTCGCGCGACACCATGTGGATTTCGTGCCCGCGCTCGGCCAACTTCAGCGCCAGCCGATAGGTCCACTGTTCCAAGCCGCCGCGCAGCGGATCGAATCGCTCGACGACCATGCCGACTTTCATGGCGCCACCCCCAAGCGGCGTTCCATGATCCGCACCTTGCGCAACACGTCGCGGACCAGGCGCTTGTCGCGGCCGCGCAGCTTCCGCACGCCCAGATAATGCCGCAATAGGGTGATCTTCTCTCGGCAGCCGATGCGATCGCGGGGAGCCGAATAGGCCATTTGCGCCAAGTCCTTGACGATCCACCGCCAGCGCCGCCAACGCCGCCGCTGTACGCGTTGCAAGTCGATCAGGCGAATGTCGAACTGCCCCAAGGGCGATTCCTTGACCAGCCAGTGGCAACAGTAGAAGTCGCGATGATTGTAGCCCGCGCCATGAAAGCGGCGGGCGATCTCGGCCACCTGCTCGAGCAACCGCTGGAGGTCCGGATCGCGACCAGCGCGGGCGGCTTCGCGCGAATCAGCCCCGACGCCGCTTTCCGTGCGGGGCGGGAATCGCTGGCGCAGAAAGGTCTGCAAGTCCACGTAGCCGGTCAGCTCCTCGGTGAGAAGAAAAGATTCCAGCTTGCCGTCGGCGTGGAGCTTCTCGCCGTAGGCCACGACGTGCATCACGTCGATGCCCAGCGCCGACAGATCGCGCGCGTTCTGCGCTTCCACGCGGGCGGCCGTCAGGCCCGGGCCGATGCTCAACGTGGCCCGCAGGCGGGTCAACCAGGTGCGGATGTGATGTTTTTTCAGATAGGCGCCCTGGGAAGCCGTCCGGCTGGCCTGGAGTTGCAGATACCAGTTCTCCCGTTCCTTGAGCACGCGCAGGCACTGGCCGTCGGCCAGGTGCATGACGGCCTCGAACTGGCACAAGCCGGCCGCTTGCAACTGCGCGTGGAAGCGGCCGTCCAGCCACATCAGGCCGTCGCCGGCCGGCTGCAAACCTGCGCCGGCCGGATCGCTTCCAGTAGTTTGTTGGGGAGCGAAGATCATGGGTATTTCGTTTACGCCGCCGCCGCCGCGGGTTTTTCCAGCAAGGCCGCCACGGCGGCCAACACGCGATCCGGCGAAAGCTCCCGCATGCAACGCTGGTGTTTCAGGGGACAAATGCGTTTTCCGCAGCCGATGCAATCCAACTGTAGCCGCAGCATGGTGTCCTCGATCGCAGGGTTCTCGATCCATACCGGCAGCGTGGGGCCCAAGAGCGTGACCGTCGGTCGCCCCAGAGCGGCCGCAACGTGCCGTGGACCACTGTCGGTGGAAACCAGCAGCCGGCAGCGCTCCAGACAGGCCTTGGTCGCCGGCAAACCGACCGGTTGACTGGCCAGAGAAAAGACGCGGGGAAACTCGGCCTGCCGCACGATATCCCGCGCCATCTGGCATTCATCCGGCCCGCACAAGATCAGCACGTCGTGATCCAGCTCGGCGACGATCTGCCGGGCCAGTGCGGCACAATGCTCGATCGGCCAGCGTTTCGCCGCCCCGTAAGCGCCCGTGGCATTGATGGCGATGACGCGGCCGTCGCGGCGCAGTCCCAAGCGGCGCCAGATGCGCTCGCCCAAACGCCGCTCCGCGGCGGTCACCGCCAACTCCAGCCGCGGCGATTCCGTCGCACAGCCTGCCGCTGTCGCCAGCTCGAGATAACTTTCAACCATGGGCCAGGGCACGATCCGTCGCCCCTGGCGGTGCGGATAAACCTTGCCGTTGAGCAGCAGCCCGCGGCCGTTGCGGACGTAGCCGATGCGCTGCGGGGCGCCGCCCAGCCACGCCAGCGCGGCGGTGGACAGCGAATTGGTCAACAACAGGAGCATATCGAAGTGCTCTTGCCGCAGCCGTTGCACCAGGGCCAGCCGCCGCCACTCCGCGCGGCTGCCGTGCGGATCGAAGAACCATTGCTCGTCGAGCCAGTCGGTGCCCGCCAGCAATTCCGCCAACTTGGGCCGCAGGATGCCGACGCAGTGGGCCGCCGGGCCGAAGTGCCGCCGCAGCGCGCGCAGCACAGGCGTCGCCATCACTAGGTCGCCAAGCCAGTTGGGTAGAAAAATACCGATGTTCACGGCGGGAGGATACCCGCTCAGGGGTTCTGAGCCAAGAGCATTTCCCACAAAGTGGGCAAGGTCTGGCGGTGGTCGCCGCAGAAATAGAAACTGCTGCCGCCATCGGCCACGGTGCGGGACAGGATCGTCTTCCAGGGCCGATAGTAATACTGGGGATGCGCTTTGCTGGGCGGCCCCTCCCGCCATGTGGGCGGCAACCCCACCAGGTCGAATACCGCCGTGGTGAAGTTGCCGATCCGCCCGCCGTGCTGCCGGGCGACGTTGCGGGCCATCGCCAGCGCCTTGAGGAACACTTCCGGCCCCATGACGGCCGTGCCCACGTTGAGGAACACGCCGCCGGCCAGATCCTGCACGTTGCGGCCGAAGATGAGGAAGTCGGTATCGCTGGCCTTACCCCAGGCGGCGCCGTCGAAGTTGGGATGGGCATGTACGATATCGTTGCCGATGCCCACGTGGATGGTCATGGGCACACCTGCCCGCCAACCGGCCGCCGCCAGACTCAAGTCGGCATGGGGGGGACGCTGCTGCTCGATCAGCCGCCCCAGGGCTTCTCCCAGCCCCTCGCCGCCGGCGGCCGCCTGGCGGGCCAGTTCGTTGAGCGCCCCCGTCTGACGCCACAAGCCGAACTGGCCGGCGCAGATCCAGCGGGCGACGTCTTCGCTGGTGCCGCCGAAGCTGGCCAATTCAAAATCGTGGATCATGCCCGCCCCATTGGTGGCCAGGTGGGTGACCCAGTGCCGCTCGATCAAATCGATGAGGAAACGCGACAGCCCGAGCTTGATCGGCTGGGCCCCCATCATCAAGAGGACGGGCCGGCCGGCATGTCGCGCGGCGACAATCCGTGCGACGAAGTGGCCGAAATCGGCGTGGGCGAACGGTGTCTCCGGAGGCACCGGGGGCAGACAGTCTTCCGCCCGCAGATCGTGGCCCCGTTTGGCCAGGTCCCACAGTTCCACTTGGGAGCGATCGAAGC
>CAYYBU010000197.1:0-5998 GCA_964469945.1 uncultured Planctomycetaceae bacterium | reverse complement strand
ATTAATGCTTTCAACCGGCATGATTGTCCTACTCCACCCGTCCGCTGGTCTCGACCCCGCGCATGCGCCTCCCGGGGTGGGCATCGCTCTCGCGAATAATGTGCAGGAACAACTCCTCCAGCGTCGTGGTGGGACTGCCGATCGAGAGTAGCGTCCCCTGATGCCGTTCGACGACCTGGCGGATCTCGGCCTGCGCCTCCTCGCTCAAGGCGGAGGTGCGGATCTCCGTCAGGTCGCGAATCTTCAACAGGCTATCGACCCGGCCCAGCTCTTTCAACTCGCCCTTGTACAGAATGGCGATGCGGTCGCAGACGTCCTGCACGTCGGCCAACAGGTGGCTGCACATGATGATCGTCTTGCCCTCGTCCCGCAAACGCAGAATCAGGTCCTTCATTTCCCGCGTATGGATGGGATCCAGCCCGCTGGTGGGCTCGTCGAGGAAAATCAGTTCTGGGTCGTTGATGAGGGCCTGGGCCAAGCCGATCAAGCGGGTCATGCCCTTGGAAAACTCCTTCAACTGGCGGCGCTTGGCCCAGCCCAGCCCGACCATGTCGATCAGGTCGGCCGTTCGCTGCCGCCGCACCGCCCGCGACATGTTGAACAGCCGGCCGTAAAAGTCCAGCGTCTCCTCGGCGTTGAGGAAGCGATAGAGGTACGACTCCTCGGGCAGGTAGCCGATCCGCTCGTTCTTGGTCACCTCGGTGGCGTCGCCGCCGAAGACCAGGGCCTGGCCGCTGGTGGGGAACAAGAGCCCCAAAAGGAGCTTGATCGTGGTCGTCTTGCCGGAGCCGTTGGGCCCCAGCAGGCCGAAGATCTCCCCTTTGCGGACCTCGAGGTCCAGGGCCTTCAGCGCCCGCACTTTCTGGCGGCCCCAAAAATCGCGGTAGACCTTGGTGAGATTCCGAGTTTCAACAACAACATCGGGCTGCATGCAGGTGTCTCAACTTCTTCTTTTACAGGCCCTAAGGCCCGGCAGTGAACAGAAAGCCTCAGAATGGTGTTACGTGGCCTGTTCGCGATTGGTTCGACGCCACGCAGAGGCTAACCAAACTCTCACCATACGCCAGCCGAGTGACCTTGGCAAGGCGCTACCCTCGCCCCGCCCGCCACGCGGGAGAGGGGCCGGCGGTGAGGCCGCCCTTTTCTTTCCTGGCCGAGATCAGACGGATTTCCCGCAGGCAGAGGGCGTAGTGGCTGCCGGGCGGATTGCCACCCGAGGTCGCCTTGCTTGCCCAATTGGCGGAATAACATAGCCAGAAGGTCCGCCCGTCCTGGCTGATGAACTTCGTGGGAATATTGAGAAAATAGGCCTCGGGGCCAAAGGCGGTCAGGTACGCCACCACTTTCCATGGGCCGGTCATCTCGGCCGACTCCAGGAACAGAACATTCGCGCGGTTCGCACGGATCGATCGGCTGATGCACATGAGGTATTTCTTCAGCCCCGGGTCGTACGTCGCCGTGACGCACCCCAGGTTGTCTTTCCACTCCAGCAGCGGCTTGATGTCGGCGAATCTATTGGTCCAACGCGGTTTCCCGCCGGCATCGTGGCCGGCAAAGAACTCGTACGCGGCGGCATCGTTCATCGACGCGATCGAAGGCTTGACGCGCAACAAATAGACCTGATCGCCCTGAATCCAGTTGTTCCACGCCTCGGGCCGCGTCGAGCCGTGGGCGACCAGATAGGCCTTGCCGTCGGGTGAATGCTCCATGTTGCGGCCAAAATCGACGAAGTGCGGGGCGCCGATTTTCACCGGGCTCCGCTGCGGATCCTCGCCGAAGAGCGGCTTTGCCGGCGTACAGGGCGTCTCGCTCCAAGTCTTGCCCAGGTCCGTCGACCAGCGGAAGCCCACCAAGGGCCCCAGCAGCGTCCAGCCCACGCCGCCGCAACCGCTCTTGCCATTGGTCAGGGCATAGGTGCCATAGTACCAGACGCCGTTGTGGACCAGGCTGCCGCACGGATAGCGGCCCTGGTACGGCGCGGGGCTACCTTCCACGCGCGGCACGAGGTTGACGATTTTCAGTCGCCGGGGGTCGTCGCCGACGATCTTCGCCTGCGCCGTGGCTGCCTTGCGTCCCAGGTAATCGGCCGAATTGCACGCATAGGCCGGATGGTTCTCGGCGAACGGCACCTGCTGCCGGCCCTCGGCGCCCTCGAGCAAGTAGCCGTCGGTCCATGGCGAGTAAAGGTTTCCGTCCGCGGCCCACGAAGGATACCAGGTGTCGGCATTGCCGTACTGGACATGCCGCCCCGTCCACGCGATTCCCGAGAACTCCGACGATTTCTGCAAGGGACAATCGCCGGGGAGCGGCGAGCCCCAGCACGGTTCGGGCGCACCGGTCGGGCGCTGCTCCGCCTGCCCCTCGGCCGCAAGGATCCTCCCTGCCAGCGCGGCGACCGTCAACATCATGGCTGCGATGGTATTTCTCATCTCGCGCTTTCTCACCCGGGCCTTTATCCCTCGTCGTTCCTCCTTTATACTTCATCCTTTCTCCTTCCTCCATCCCCCATGCAATTCCTCCTCGATCGCATCAATTACGAGCGGACGCGGATTATGCCCTACGGCGTGGCGGAGTTTCGCCTCAGCCGCATGCGGCAATTGCTTGCCCGCCTGGGCCGCCCGCAACGCGGCCTGCCCATCGTCCACGTGGCCGGCACCAAGGGCAAAGGCTCAACCGCCGCCGCCATCGCCGCCATTCTTTCCGCCGCCGGCTATCGCACGGGCCTGTTCACCTCCCCTCATTTGGAGCATGTCGAGGAACGGATCGTCATTGACGGCGAGCCCTGCCGGCACGAAGACCTGGTCCAGTGGATCGATCAGGTGCGGCCCGTCGTCGAAGTCATGGATCACGAGGCGGCCGCCCGCGGCGGCGGCGAGATCGGCCCGACCTACTTCGAGATCCTCACGGCCGTGGCCCTGCTCTGCTTCGCACGCGCCAAGATCGACATCGCCGTGCTGGAAGTCGGCCTGGGCGGCCGGCTCGATGCCACCAATGTCTGCCGACCGCTGGTCTCGGTCATCACCAGCATCAGTTTCGATCATACCCGGCAACTGGGCAACACGCTGGCCGCCATCGCCGGCGAGAAGGCCGGCATCGTCAAGCGGGGCGTGCCCGTGGTCAGCGGCGTGACGGCCGACGAGCCGCGCCAGGTCATTCGGCAAGTTTGCCGCCGCCGCGGTTGCCGGCTGATCGAATGCGGCACGCACTTCGATTTCGCCTATCGTCCCCCGCGGCACCTGGAGGCAGCGCCCGCCGCCGGCCAGATGGATTTTCTCGTTCCCCCTGGGGACTGTCCCAGTTTTCGTCCTGGGGACTGTCCCAGTTTTCGTCCGACGAAAACGGGACTGTCCCCTTCCCCGGGACCTTCCCCGGGTGCCACTGCTGGCTCGTCCGGCCGTGTTCCGTCCGAGGAGTCGTTTGCCATGCAGAATCTTTCCCTGGCGCTGCCGGGGCGGCATCAGGCGGCCAACACGGCCGTGGCCTTGGCGGCGCTAGCGGAGTTGCGCCGCACGGGCTGGAACATACCTGAGGAGGCCATTCGCCGCGGCCTGGCCGGCCTGAGTTGGCCGGCCCGGGTGGAGGTGGCGGCCCGCCGCCCGGTGGTCGTGTTGGATGCGGCCCACAACGTGGCCTCGATCGAGGCGCTGCTGGAAGTGCTTCGCGAGAGTTTTTCCGTCCGCCGGCGCCTGCTCATCTTTGCCGGCACGCAAGAAAAAGACCTCGCCGGCATGTTCGCTGCCTTGCTGGGGCAGTTCGACGAAGTCGTGCTCACGCAATATCTGGACAATCCCCGCGCCGTTCCGGCCGAGGAGCTTCAAGCCCTCGCGCAGCAACTCAGCGGCCGGCGTTATGCGGCCTATTCTCAGCCGGCCGACGCCTGGGACGCCGTGCGTCGTCTGGCCGCGCCGGAGGATTTGGTATGCGTGACCGGCTCCTTTTTCATTGCCGCCGAGATGCGCCGGCAGCTGGCCGCGCAAGCTCCCCTCTCCCGCAAGCGGGAGAGGGGCCGGGGGTGAGGGCGGTTGGCCTGCTTCTTGAACTTGTCAGCCAGCCGCGCGCCGCGGTAGGATGCCATCCGCAAAAACCTCCGTCCGCGTGAAGTAAACGTTGGACGGCTGGTAGTTCTTTGAAAATTGACTGACCCAAGGGCGTTCGCTGGCGATTTCCGCCATACGTGTGCGTCGAATCGTGCGAGGCACGAACGAACAGGGCGAGCGAGGAAGACCCCCGATGCGGAAATTTCGACTTTTGTTGACCAACACGGCCGGTCGCCATTCCTCGAAAAAACATGCCTAAGCGGGTTTCAGGATTCCCGCCATGCCCCACCACGCCCTCATCGTCGCCCCCCGGCCCCGACGACCGTTCCATCCGTACTGCCGCGGGCGAAGTTCTTCATCCACCCGCCGACAATGGGCGCTGGCGGGCATTGCGGGTATCATTGCAGAAATGCGTTTGGGTTGCTTCATTACGGGACGGGTTTGGATGTGCTGATCATGGCGAAGTCGCACCCTTGGACGTTCAAGGCCAGATTCCGCGCCAAGGCATACGGCTGGCGAGGTACGGCACTGGCCTCGAAGCGGCTGAAAGAGGCTGTCAGCGAGATTAGGAAGGCAGCCAAATCCGATGCCGTGCTCGCGGCGGACGGTGTGGTGGCGCTCATGGAACGGCTTTGGCCATCCCTTGAATCCATCGACACCTCCTCCGGCACTCTTGGCAATGCGGTTCACCGGACGCTCGACACGCTGATCCCGCTGGTAATCGAGGCACCGGCAGACATCAAGACCCGCGCCAAGTGGCTGGAACGGCTCTACGAGGCCGTGCTTGAGGACGGAGTGGAATACCTGATGCCGGTCGAAGAGCGCTGGGGGGAGATATGCGTCTTCCCCGAACTTGCCAACCACTGGGCCGACCGGCTATACCCCACTGTTCGCGATGGCTGGTCACGCGACGAGCGACACGTCTGGGTTGTGGGGGCCACAATCTGCCTCTCTTCGCTGTTGGCAGTCGGTCGATACGACGAGTTGACTAGCCTGCTTGCTCTGCAACGAAGCACCTTCTGGCACTTCGGCCAGTTCGGGGCTATGGCGTTGGCTCGCCAGGATCACGTTGACGAGGCCGTCGAGTACGCCGAATTGCATCTGGGGAACGTATATGACTCTGGCGCGTTCGCTGCCGAAGGCTTCTGCGAGCAGGTCCTGCTGGCGGCGGGCCGTCGTGACGAGGCTTACCGGCGCTATGGCCTTGCCGTCACCGGGGGAACCACGAACCTTGCCGCCTACCACGCATTGCTTCAGAAGTATCCCGAGCAAGACCCCCGGCAAGCCCTGCTGGACCTTATCGAGCGCCGGGGCGGGAAGGGCAAGTGGTTCGCCGCCGCCAAGGACGCAGGCTACTTGGACATAGCTTTGGAGTGCGCTCGCGACATCCTCGCCGAGCCCTCGACGCTGATTCGCGCGGGCCGCGACTTCGTCGAGAAGGAACCGGCGTTCGCCGCGCAGGTGTCGCTTTGCGCGATCACGCATTTACTCAATGGGCGCGGCTATGAGCCGACCGAGAGGGACATCCTCGACGCCTACAAATACCTCATGGAGTCCGCTGCGAGGTGCGGCCTGACGGAATGGGCCAACGGCGAAGTGGAGAGCTTGAAGGCCAGTGGTGCTGCACCTGGAGCCGAACCGATGCTCAGGGCCCTGGCCGCCCAAGTGCGGCGTGCAAGGGTTGACTCGCGACCATGAGAAGCGCCGGTGTGTCCAGCGCCGCGAGCGGAAGCAGGAAGAATATGTCGGTTCATTTCGCCAGTCTGTGCTCGACTTCCTGGTCTTCGCACCGGCCCATGCCGCCACCGTGACCCTGCACGCCACGCCGGTCGGAAGCGGCACCGTGACCAGGACCGAGCGCATTCCGATCCACGAGCGGGCCGAGGCCGCCGTGATCGAGAGCGACGGCCCCAAAAGCGTGGCCTGCAAGTGCGAGTGTCCGTTGCCGTCGTGCCAAGCCC
>CAYYBU010000196.1:0-6002 GCA_964469945.1 uncultured Planctomycetaceae bacterium | reverse complement strand
CCATGCCCAGGGCCTCGCAGAGGCAGTTCATGCTGTTGGCGGTGAACATGCCGGAGCAGGAACCGCAGGTGGGGCAACCGGCCTTTTCCAGGGCCAGCAACCCCTCGGCCGAGAGCTTGCCGTCCTGCTTGGCCGCGGCGGCGACGAAGACGTCGATCAGATCGACCTTCTTGCCGTCGGCGGTGCGGCCGGCCTCCATCGGCCCGCCACTGACGAAAATGGTGGGAATATTGCAGCGCACGGCCGCCATGAGCATGCCGGGCACAATCTTGTCGCAATTGGGGATGCAGATCATGCCGTCGAAGCAATGGGCCGCCAGCATGGTTTCCACCGAGTCGGCGATGATCTCGCGACTGGGGAGCGAGTACTTCATGCCCGCGTGCCCCATGGCGATGCCGTCGTCGACGCCGATGGTGTTGAAAATGAAGGGCACGCCGCCGGCCTCGCGGACGCACTGCTTTACGTACTGTCCGACCTGGTCCAAGTGGACGTGGCCGGGAATGATATCGACGTGGCTATTACAGATGGCGATGAAGGGTTTTTTGAAATCGCCGTCGCTGACGCCGGTGGCGCGGAGCAGGCTTCGATGGGGGGCCCTGGAATCGCCCAATTTGATAGTGTCGGATCGCATGGTTCTTGGTCCTTTGCTAGAAAAAGACGACAAGATTACATTGTAAGTCACGCTCAGCAGGAAAAGTAGGGCCCCCTGAAACGCCGCAGAATCAGGCGCTTTTTTGGAGCGGCAGAAGAATAGGGGTCCCAGAGAATTCCGGGGCGCACGAGGCAGAACGGCTGGCTGCGTCCATTCGGCCGGAACCCGATTGCTTTCCGGCTGGGGGGGAGAGAACTGGCCTGCTACCCAAAATCTGATCCATGTGCCATGAGAGTCGTAACAAGCCCACGATGGGCAAGAAGCCCACCCGCCGGTTACTTGTCGACCGAGAACTTCGTTTTCAGTTCCAGTACGACGCCCTTTACCCGATCCGAGACCTTCGCATGGATCTCGTAGGTGCCCGCCGGATCGTTCGGCTCGATGACCATCCCGAGATTGCCCACGCCGAGTTGCTGTTGCTCGTCTGGAGGAGCCGGCCGCTTTTGACAGATCTCCACGGCCTTCCGCGCGCCGAGGACTTTTCCATCGGGCGTAAGCATGCTGATGTCGGCGACCACGTCGGCCAGGCCTTGCTTATCCGCTCCGCAGCCGCTGAACACGATGAAGGCGACGCATGGCTTCCCGCGTGAGGCCGATCCCGACATCCGGACCTCAGCGGTCGCGGCCGGTTTGTTCCAATCATCCAGAAACTGTTGCGGATTGTCGGAAAAGAAGAGTATTGCTCTGAAACCTTGTTCCGCCTGCGTCCACTCTTGCTCGACGCTCTTGGTGGAGTCTTTCAACGAATCGCCGGGTGACGCGGCCGGTGCTGCGCGACCGATGAAACTGCCCAGGAAAACGGCGACCACAAGGACTGTGACGTACTTGATCATAACTTCCTCTCCTCTCGGTTGAATGTGAGCGTCGCTTGGATCTTTGGATCTTCTGTGTGCTGGGGCCATTTCCAGACGTTCAGGGCCGTAACCGGTCCCTGAAGTAATCTTACGTCATTCTGAGTGCTCAAAGAGCCGATGACGGGGGCCACTGATACAACCTGCCCCCCCCGGTCGGTGCCTAGTTCTGCTGTGCAAGTTCGGCAGTCGGAAATGGGGACTGGCTCCGTCGCCTCAACCAGGCTGGCCCCGCGGGACCGCGTCGCTGGCGACGGTGCCTGTCCCCTTTTCCGACGGGGCCTCGGGGTAACGCCTGCGGAAAAAGGAGACAGGTCCATGTTTTCGGACCAAGTCCTCCCCGCAAATCACACCGAATGGCCGAAAAATGGACCGGTCCCCGCCCGCCCCGTGAACGGTTACTTCCAAGAAACGACCCATATTTGACATAGAATTCAGCGTCACTACAATGAGCGGTTGAAGCAGCCACGCAAGCTGGTAAGCAGAATTCGTAACCGTTCACTGCGGGGGGGAAGAAGGGGACAGGTCTTTCATGAACAACTCCCGCTTGGTTCTGTTGGTCGTCGCCTTGGCCGTCCCGTCCAGCCTTCGGGCCGAAGACTCGGAAGATGCGTGCCTTTCCGCCGTGGTCCGGCAGACCGCAGGGGCGATCTTCCGGGTGTCGCGAACTGGGGGACAGTATAAGTTGGGTGACGCGGTGAGTTACTTCCAGAGCCTGCCCGATTACAAGGGCCTTTCCTTCGATACCTCCAACAACCGCATGCTTGCCAATCACGGTCCCGAAGGAACCCTGCTGTCCATCACCAACTATCGCGACTCCTATTGCACGCTGACCCCCGGCTGGCCGGGCGTTTGGAATTGCAAGGACAACACCACGACCGGTTCTTATGGGTTCATCGTGGCAACGGGAAGCGAGAAGTACGACCTTCGGGATACCAAGGACGATTTTGAGACGACTCTGCTGGACAACTTGATCCCGCAAACAATCGTCAAGCCGAGCGGAAAACCGTACCGGTTTCGGCTTTTGACGTTTACCCCGCTCACCGGCGATGGCTCGGTGCGGCTCGGCGGAGTGGTTTATGCCCTGGAGATTGAGAATCGCGGCGAGAAAACGTTGGACTGCAAAGTCACCCTTCCGATCCTGAATGCCGGAAACGGTCCCTACCAGCAATGGGCGCAGTCGGACAGTCACAGTTCCTGCGACCTCGCCCTCGTGGGGCGGGACTTTGCCGCGGACGTGTCCGTGTCGGTCCCGGCCGGCCGAACCCGCTGGGTCCCCGCGCTGTTTTACGTGCCGGGCGAGGATACGGTCGATGCCATCCGGGCCCATCCGTTGGCTTGGTGGCTCTCGCAGACGCTTCAATACTACCGCTCGACCATGGGGCGGCTGGAGACGCCGGACGAACCTTTCCTTGCTCAGTTCTATGAACGGCAGTTGATGCAGTGCTTGCAGTCGATCGCCATGTCGCCGCAGGGCCTTGCGGCGGGCAGCAACTGGGGCAGCGCGTCGCCGACGCGCATGATCTGGACCAAGGACTGTTACTACTCCTACATCGGCGTGTTGCCGACCGACCCCGCCCTGGCCGAGAAGTTGATCGCTTGGTTCGACGCGCACGGCGTGCGGCCGAAGGGGACGCACCATCGCAGCGATCAGCAGAATTCGAGTTCGGCCGGCGGCCCAACCCATTCGATCAGCCTTTCCGTCGCCGCCCCGATCATGGCGACGCTGCGCTACGAGACCACGGGCGACCGGGCCATTTTTTCGCGTCATCCCGAGTGGAAGAGCCATTGGGCAAGCATTCTGGACGAGATCATCGTAGCGAGGAAATTCAACGACGTTTGGCTCTTTCCCACCCAGTTCATTTCCGACGGCCCGGTGAAAGGGGACTACCTTGTTTCAACGAATACTACTGGTGGCGTTTTTCGCGACAAATGTCGCCCAGGCGGTAGCCGTTCCCACGGATCTCCGCTGCGCGTATCGCAAGGAACCGCTTGGCATCGACAGTCCCAGGCCGCGGCTAAGCTGGATTCTTCCACACAGCTTGGCGAGGCAGACCGGGTATCAGATTCTCGTCGCCACTTCCGTTGAGTCGCTCGCGAAGGATTCGGGCGATTTGTGGGACAGCGGCAAGGTGGACTCGGATCAGTCCGTGGGAGTGGAGTACGCCGGCCAGCCACTTTGTTCCCACGCACGCTGCGAGTGGAAAGTCCGCGTGTGGGATGCAAACGGAAAGCCCTCGCCATGGAGCGCACCGGCAAGCTGGACGATGGGGATTCTCCGCCCCGAAGACTGGCAGGCGCAGTGGATCAGCACGGAGGCCGCTCCGCCGCCGTCGGTCCCGGGTGGCAAGCTGACGATTCTGAAGGCGACCTACGCCGCGTTCGACGGCAAGGCTTCAGCGGATGTCACGGCACACGTTGCCAAGCTCGTCAAGGATGATCGCCTGAATATCAAGGTTGATCCCAAGATACTCGGCGGTGATCCGTCGCTCTGGCACGCCAAGGAGCTGCGAGTCGTGTACGAGTTCAACGGCAAGCAGCACGAGGCCGCGGCCGAAGATTTCAACAACTTGCGTCTTCCGGAATCGCGCGGTCTGGCGCCCGGTCCGTTGGATGAACCTTACGTGCGTCACACGTTCAACGTCGAGGACTTGCCCGATTCGGCGCTGGCCACGGTGAATGTTCTCGGCTTCTACGAGCTTTACGTGAATGGCAAAAAGGTTGGCGACGACGTTATGAGTCCGGCGCTGTCGAACTACCACAAGCGGTCGCTCTATCTGACCTACGATCTGAAACCGTATTTGCGGATAGGCCGGAATTGCATCGGGCTCTGGCTCAGTCGTGGTTGGTATTGGAAGGATCTCGATGGCCGCCGCAATCCCGCCGTGAACCACGATACGGCCATCGCCCGGTTGCAACTCGACATGTCCGTGAAGGGCAAGGCCCTCCGCATCGGCACCGGCCCAGCGTGGCTATGCAAGTCCAGCGGGCGTCAAATCATCGGTCCGTGGAGTTGGAGCAACATGGGTGGAGAGTTGGTGGATGCCCGGCGCGACGACCTTCATTGGGCGGATCCTGATCGCGACGACAGCGATTGGTTTCCCGCAAGGGTTGTGCCCGCACCGGCAATCCCCGCCGACGCCCAGAAGTGTCCGACGATGTGCGTGCTGAAACGTCTCCCGGCAGTTGCCCGCACCATGCTGGAGAAAGATGCGGGCGGCGGTGCGAAGTACGAATTGGACTTCGGAACGAATCTAACGGGCTGGCTGAAACTGCGACTGCATGGGCTGCATGCCGGGCAGAGCATCCATATCCGCTACGCCGACAAGAAGAATCCTTACCAGACATTCGAGCAGTCCGACGGGTTCATCTCCGCCGGCAAGGCGGACGAGGAGTTCTGTTCCAAGTTCAACTACCACGGGTTCCGATATGCAGTCATCGAGGGACTGCCGACTGCACCAGCCTTGACCGATGCCGAGGCATTACTCGTCGGTGCGGACTGGGAGACGTGCGGTGGCTTCGCCTGCTCCAGCCCTCTGTTGAACCGGATGCACGATGTCAATCTTTGGACGCTTCGGTGCCTGAGTCAGAGCGGCTACATGTCCGATTGTCCACACCGAGAACGCTTGGGTTACGGCGACGGCCAGGTGTCGGTCGAGAGTTGCATCATGAATTTCCGCATGGCCCCCTTCTACGACAAGTGGGCCACCGACTGGTGTGACGGCGCAGAACCAGACGGCTACCTGCCGCACACGGCGCCGCACTATAAGTCCGGCGGCGGCGGGCCGGCTTGGGGCGGTTGCGCGCAGGCCCTTGTGTGGCGGAACTACCTTTACTACGCCGACAAGCGAATCATTGAACGCAACTACGACGCCTGCCGCCGCCACGTCGAAGCGATTGAAGCTCATGCCCAGGAAGGCGTTGTCCGCGCATTTGGCGGTCAGTGGGACTTCATCGGCGACTGGGTTCCGCCCGGTCGCGGCATGGACACCAATAACTGGCCACCCCCACCCGCCGCGGAATTCTTCAACAACTGCTATCGGCTTTACCTCCGCGAACAGTTGGCGGAGATGGCCGACATCCTCGGCCGGCCGGAAGATGCCAAAGCCTGCCGGGCTGAACTGGCGCGCTTGCGACCGCTCGTCCACAAGGCATTCTACGACCGAGACCGTCAGCTTTACGTGCTCGACGAACAGTCGTATCAATTGATGCCATTGATGACCGGGGTTGTACCCGCGGAACTGCGCGACACAGTCCTGAAGAAATTGGAACACGGAATCCGGGTGAACCGCCAGGGCCACCTCGATACCGGTATGCTCGGCACCTATTTCCTGCTCAACTATCTCAGCCAGATTGGCCGAGACGACCTGGCCTTCGCCATCGGCTGTGGGGTCCTGGCCGTCCACCCGCCCCACCCACACCCCGAGCCAATCCGACCGGTCCCAGTCCCAGTTCCGGTCCCCATCGTGATTCCTCAGCCGGTATTCAAGACCATCGAC
>CAYYBU010000195.1:0-6009 GCA_964469945.1 uncultured Planctomycetaceae bacterium | reverse complement strand
CCGTGGAACTCCATCTGGTGCCAGTTGAAATACTTCCAGTCCAGGCCGGTCAGCAGCATGTCCCAGTGCCAGAACTGGCCCTGGAAGGCGATATTATGGACGGTGAACAGCGAGGCCATCCGCTGGTAGCGCGGGCTGCGCTGGTATTCGATCTTCAGGCAGGCCGGCACCAGGCCCGTCTGCCAATCGTTGGCGTGCAGCACGTCGACCGGCAGATCCAACAGGCGGATCGCTTCCAGCACGGCGCGGCTGAAGAAGACGAAGCGCTCGCAGTTGTCGATGTAGTCCTTGCTATCCACCCCGTAGAGCTGGTCGCGGTCGAAATACTGGTCCTGCTGCACCAGGTAGACCGGCACCGTGCCGCCGGGCAGACAGCTCTTGATCAAATGGCCCGTCATCGTCTTGCTGCCCATGGGAACGATAAACTCGATCCCCAGCGGCTCCATGGGCTGGCCGCAATAGCGGACTTGGCGATAGGCGGGCAGGATCACGGCCACCTGGTGGCCGAGCCGCGCCAGCTCGATCGGCAGGGCGCCGCAGACATCGGCCAACCCCCCCGTCTTGGCAAAGGGAACCGCTTCACTGGTGGCCAATAGAATGTTCACGCCAAAACTCCCTGGTCAGAACCCGATCGAGGCATTTCAAGGTCTCCCTCAATCCCAATTTTACCATAGTTTTTGCGCACCGCTTGCCCTCTTTATGGCACCGCTACAATCGTTACTATTTCGCCATACATCACTATTCACATCAAGCTTGTCGTGTTATAATTCCGATTATGATCTTGGCACACCGCGGATTCAGGAAAAAGGGTTCGTTCTAAAAAGGAGCACACCATGTCGCACGGTCAGATTTATTGTGACGTCGTCCAGACCACTTACAACACCCCCTTGGTCAAGCTCAACCGCCTGGTTCCGCCCGGCGCAGCCACGGTGCTCGTGAAGCTGGAATTCTTCAATCCGCTCTCCAGCGTGAAGGATCGCATCGGCCGGGCGATGATCGAAGCGGCGGAGAAGTCGGGCCTGCTCAATAAAGAAACGCAAATCATCGAGCCCACCAGCGGCAACACGGGCATCGCGCTGGCCTTTGTCGCGGCCGCCCGCGGCTACCATCTCACGCTCACCATGCCCGAGTCGATGAGCGTGGAACGCCGCGCGCTGCTGCGCATGCTGGGGGCCCATCTGGTGTTGACTCCCGCCAAGGAGGGCATGAGGGGAGCGATCGCCAAGGCCCAGGAGTTGGCCGCCACCACGCCCAATAGCTGGATCCCGCAACAATTCGAGAACCCGGCCAACCCCGAAGTTCACGAGCGCACCACCGGCAAGGAGATCTGGGAAGACACCGGCGGCCACGTGGACGTGGTCGTGGCGGGCGTCGGCACCGGCGGCACGATTACCGGCATCACGCGCTACATCCGCAGCCACAACCCGAATTTCCGTGCCGTGGCCGTCGAGCCGGCCGATTCCCCGGTGATCTCCGGCGGGAAGGCGGGCCCCCATAAAATCCAAGGCATCGGCGCCGGCTTCATCCCCAAGAACCTCGACACCAGCTTGCTCAGCGGCGTGGAAACGGTGAGCAACGAAGAAGCCTTTACTTGGGCGCGGCGGCTGGCCAAGGAAGAAGGCATCCTGGGCGGCATCAGCACCGGCGGCAACGTGGCCGCGGCCGTCCGTTTGGCCCAGAAGCCCGAGAACCACGGAAAAGTCATCGTGACGGTGGCCGCCAGCTTCGGCGAACGTTACCTGTCGACCGCACTGTTCGAGGGTTTGGCCAGTGAGCATTGAAGTCTCCCGCGTCAGCAAGACGTTCGGCACGTATGCGGCACTGCGCGACGTGAGCCTGAAGGTCGCCAGCGGCGAACTGGTGGCGCTGCTGGGGCCTTCGGGCTCGGGCAAATCGACGCTGTTGCGCATCATTGCCGGCCTGGAGACGGCCGATGCCCTCAGCGGGCCCATCCTGTTCCACCAGCAGAACGTGGCCGGCACCGACGTCGGCCGCCGCGGCGTCGGCTTCGTCTTTCAGCACTACGCGCTGTTCCGCCACATGACCGTGCTGGAGAACGTGGCCTTCGGCCTGCGCGTGCGGCCGCGCAAACAGCGGCCCGCCCGCGACGCCATTCGCCAGCAGGTGCAGCGCTTGCTCGAGTTGGTGCAACTGGAAGGGCTCGAAGGCCGCTTTCCCGCGCAGTTGTCCGGGGGCCAGCGGCAGCGCGTGGCGCTGGCCCGGGCGCTGGCGATCGAGCCCCGGGTGCTGCTGTTGGACGAGCCTTTCGGGGCCTTGGACGCCAAGGTCCGCCAGGGTTTGCGGCGCTGGTTGCGGAAGCTGCACGACGAGCTACACGTCACCAGCGTGTTCGTCACCCACGATCAGGAAGAGGCCCTGGAAGTGGCCGATCGCATCGTCATCATGAACCGCGGCCGCATCGAACAGGACGGCACGCCCGACGACGTCTTTCAGCGGCCGGCCAACGCCTTCGTCATGGACTTCCTGGGCAACGTCAACCTGTTCCACGGCCGCGTCGAGGGCGGCAAAGCCGTCTTCGGCTCCCTGGTGGTGGATTACCCGGAAGGCCGCGGCAACGTCAGCGGGGCGGCCCGCCTGCTGGTGCGGCCTCACGATCTGGAGATCCACACGGGCCCCAATGGGAACGCCTCGCTGCCGGCGCAGATCGCCCGCGTGCTGGCGGCCGGGCCGCAGGTGAAGATCGAGTTGCTCAGTGCCGGCGGCGACGTGGTCAACGTCGAAATGCCGCACCAGCGTTTCCGCGAGTTGGGGATTGCCGCCGGCGATCGCGTTTTCGTCAGCCCCCGCGACGCCCGTGTGTTCATGGAGGATTACGTTATCTAATTGTATTCGGCATACTCCGTGTGCAGTTGCCCAGCGGCACACGGAGTGTGCCGGATACGTTCTTGTAACACAGACACCTCGCAGCTTTCCTGGCTGCTACAATCGGCGGGCAGTTGGCGAAATCTTCGCCGCCGGCCGCCCAAAACCATCGACAACCGGCCCGGTTGGGTGAATAATCGGGGTCGTGGAAGTTTCCGTCGCCAGCCGCCGTTACTACATGCACCCGGCCCATCGGACGATCGGGGTGACCGGGGGCTTGGCGGCGTTGCCGGCCTATGAGGAGTTCGTGTTGCCCGCGCCCCAGCAAGCATCGCGGCCGCCGGCCGTGTGCCTGGTCTTGTTGCACGGGCCGCGGAACCTCGAAGATTGGCAAGTGCCCTGCCTCGGCCGCCATGTCCGCCAGGGCGGCTCGCTGCTGGTCCTCGACGCGGCGGGATCTGGCCGACCGGCCTGGGCCGCTTTCGCCCGCGACGTGCTGGGAAGCCCTCTTCACCGCAGCTTCGACGTCGGCGCCGTCGTGGCCAGGCCGGTGGCGGCCGCCGCGAGACATCCCATCCTGTCGGGCGTGCGGCCATTCACCGCCCACGTCGCCCTTGGCCAGGCTGGGCGTCTGGCCGCCGAGACGACCGCGCTATTGATCGGCGGTCGCGGCGACCGCGCCGCACCGCTGGCCTGGACGCGCGAGGACCGCGGCGGACGCATCTTCGCCACGATTTTGGGCGCCGCCGAGGACTTCGCCGCGCCCGAGTTTCTACGCCTCATCGCCAATGCCGTGGCCTGGGCGAACGAGAACGTAGGTCAGGCACCCCGTGCCTGACGATTGGCTCGCAACGGCCACGCGCCGGCTCAACGATCGTCGATCACCGCGCCCCAGATGCGGACGTTGCCCTGCACATTCGTGCGGTCCGCCGTGGCCAACATCATGCCGTCGGGCGAAAATCGCAGCGCCTCCACCGCCCCGGTGTGCTTCAACGATAGCAACTCCTGGCCGCTGGCCACGTCCCAAATCTTGGCGTTCTGGTCTGCGCCGCCGCTGGCCAACACGCTGCCGTCGGGCGAGAAGCAAAGCGACATCACCGCGCCGCGATGACCGGGCACGACCGCCGGTTTGACCCCCATCGCCCTGACCGAGGCCAACGGCCATAGCTCGATGTCGCCCGTCGCACAACCGATCGCCAACAACTGGCCGTCCGGCGAGACCGCCGCCGCTTGCGGCCGATTGCTCGCCAAGGTCACGCTGCGGCCGGTGGCCACGTCGAGAAGGAAGACGCCCTGCCGCGGTCGGCGGGCCGCATCGAAGATCGGACCGCAGACCACCAGCGTGTTGCCGTCCGGCGTAAAGGCCACGCTGGCCGGCGCGACGCTCCGCGCCAGCACGTGCGTGCTGGGCACCGTGCCCTTGGCGCCCGACTGGCAGAGGATCAACTCGCCCGGCTCGGCATCCGAGCGATACCGGCCCGTGCCCACGACCAGTTGCTTGGTCCGGGGCGAAATGGCCATGCAGGAAATCGGTTGCCGGAAACTGAGGAGCGTCGCTTGCAACTGGCCGCTTTGCGGATCCCAGACCTTCAACGTCCTGTCCGCGCCGGCGGTAATGATGCGCTTGCCGGAAGCGGTGACCGCGGCACAAAGAATCTCGCCGACGTGGCCGTCGATGCCGGCCGGGTTGTCCCGCGGGCGATAACCTCGCGCTTCGTGACTGATCCGCGGGCCGCCGGCCTGGAAGAACCGCGGGCGGGCCGGATCGCCCAGGTTCCACGCGGCCAGGAAGGCCCGGGACGTCCCCTCGCAACCCGCGGCGATCAACTGGTCGCCGGCCGGCGTGAAGGCCAGGCTGTTGATCCATCCGGGCGCGGGCGTGCCGGCCAAAAGAGCAAAGGGCTGGTTGCCGCGGACGGCTCCCGCGCGGCTCGCGTGCCAGAGATAATGCCAGGCGAAGTTGCGCAGGTTTTGCTTGTCGGCGTCGGTGCGGTAGGGCTCCAGGTATTGTCGCGCCAACCGCGCGTCGCCGCGGTCCCATGCCTGCTGGGCCAGCCTGATCTGGGCGAGGTAATTGCTGCGCTGCTTCTGCGGTATTCGTTGCGGGTCGCGCCACCGCGGCGGCACGGCCGGCTCCACCACCGGACCGCGGCGATCGATGTCGGCGATCTGGACGCCCGCCGCCATGCGGTTGTTTGGATCGACATACGCGGGGACCGGGTTCGTGTACGCGGGGCTCGGATTGGCGTACGCAGGGTTCACGTATGCCGCGCTCGGGTTGGCGGCATATACCGGATTCTGATTGGAATAGGCGGGATTCGGGTTGCCGTACGCGGGGCTCGCACTGGCGGCTGTCGGGTTCGCACCGCCGTATGCGGGATTCGTGTACGCGGGGCTCGGGTTGGCATAGGCGGGATTCGGATTGGCCAGTGTCATATTCGGGCCCGTCTGATAGGTCGCTTGCGGGTTCGTAGCGTCGGCGGAATTCTGCGCGCCGATCGGGCTATTCTGTGCCGCCGCCGGCGCGTTGTCCGCCGGGATGGGGGCCAATGCGTTGGCCGCCGGAACCTTCAATTGCGTCTCTTGGAGTTTCGCATCGCGCTGGCGATGCTTGTGTTCGACGGTTTTGGGGGCCGCTTCCGCAGCCGGCAGGGTCGCGGTGGCCGCCGCCGGGGCCGGCTTGGCGGCGGCGTCGGCCAGCAGTTGAGCGTCATGAGCCTTCTGTTCGGCGTCGTGGACCTTCTTGTCGGCCTCGGTCGCCTTGGTCTCAGCGTCGTGGATCTTCTTGTCGGCTTCGGTCAGCTTGGTTTCGGCGTCATGGGCCCTCTTGTCGGCCTCGGTCGCCTTGGCTTCGGCGTCGTGGATCTTTTTGTCGGTCTCGCTCAGCTTCTGCTCGGCGTCGCGGGCCTTTTGTTCGGCCTCATGAAGCTTGCTGTCCGCGTCATGGGGCTTGGCATCGGCATCGCGGCTCGGCTCCGCCGGAGCGACCGCGGTCTTCTGCCTGGCCATGCTGCTGGCCAACATGACCACGCCCGCCAGGCTGCCGATCGAGACAATGGCCAACACGGCGATCAGCGCCACCATGAGCGTATTTTTTGGATTGCGTCTGCTTTCCTGGTTGGCGGGAGCCCAGCCGTCGTCCGGCCGGGCCACCGGCCGCGCCGCCCGCTGGCCGCTGCCAGGCTG
>CAYYBU010000194.1:5113-6011 GCA_964469945.1 uncultured Planctomycetaceae bacterium | reverse complement strand
CCCACGACAACGACGTTGGCAACGTCGTGCTCTACCAACTGAGCTACACCCGCACGCAAAGCAATCTCGGTCCTACGGTCCGCCCCCCGGACTCAACATCCGCGGGACTTGCCGTCCGCGGTGGCCACGGTCCCGTGTGAAGTCCCGAAATTATAGATTCCCTAGAATCACTTTCAAGGGCAATTGGATACGAGAACTAATTAAACTCACTTATGGCCGCGCGTCAAGGCCCCCTCTCTGGGTAAAATTGGCGAAAATTTCACCGATTTATTGACACGCACGGGACCAAAATCCCACTCACACCACCCGATCAACGTAATTGCACCAGCCTGCCTATTTCATTATTGCCGTTTGCAGCGGTTATTGCAGCCCCGTTGGGTACCGATTAGGATAAGGCTCATGGACGCGAAACTCGTCGTGATTACCGGCAAGGCCAGCAAACGCGTGGTCGATTTGAAGTTGCCCACGGTCATCGGCCGCAGCCGCGCAGCCGGACTGACGATCGCGCACCCCATGGTTAGCCGCCAGCACTGCGAATTATTCGAGGAAGTAGGCCTCTTGAGCGTCCGCGACCTGGGATCGACCAACGGCACTTTTCTCGACGGGCGGCGGATCGACGTGGCCCCCTTGCTTCCCAACGCGCAGTTCACCATCGGTCCGCTCACCTTCCGCGCCGCGTACCGCTACGCCGGCGATCCAGCCTTGGTGCCGCCCCCCACGTTCCTCGACGCCGCCCCGGAAGCGTCGGCGGCCGCGGCCAGCGCGGAAGAGCCCGACTTCATGGCCGACGAAGAAGCCGCTGAGCCGGTCGCCTTCGAGGAACGCCTCGACGACGGGGCGCCGGATCCCGAGCCATCACCGAATTTGCCGCCTCCAAGGCCCGCGTCTCGCAGCGAGC
>CAYYBU010000194.1:0-5013 GCA_964469945.1 uncultured Planctomycetaceae bacterium | reverse complement strand
CAGCGTCTCGTACCGAGCCAGCGTCTCGTACCGAGCCAGCGTCTCGTACCGAGCCAGCGTCTCGTACCGAGCCGGCGTCTCGCAGCGAGCCGGCGCCACACGCGGCCGAACCGGTCACGGTTCCCTTGCCCGCAGCGGACGATTTGGCCGCGCCGCAGGCCGGCGCGGAGGAACTGCTGATCGAACCGGAGATCATCGAAGCGGAGGTGGTCGAGGTGGAACCGGCCGCGGAAGCTGCCGATGCGGCGGAGCAGTCGCCGCCGCCGCCTTCGTCGCCGTGGAAGGACTCGCCGAAGCCGGCCGGCAAGACGCCGGCGAAAGCCGCCGAGCCCGAGTCTGCGGGCATCGACAGTTTCCTCGGCGGGCTGCAATGATGCGGGCTAGGCGATCTCGAAAATCGCTTCGATTTCCACCGGCACGCCCAAGGGCAGCGCGACCATGCCCACCGCACTGCGAGCCCCCACGCCGGCCTCGGCGCCGAAGACCTGGGCGAACAGTTCGCTGCAACCGTTCAGGACTGCCGGTTGCTGGGTGAATTGCGGTGTGCAATGGACCGCCCCCCACAGCTTGACGACGCGGCGCACGCGATCCAGAGAGCCCAACTCCTTGCGCAGCGAAGCGAGGATGCCCAGGCCCACCAGCCGGGCGGCCGCGTAACCGGCGGGCACGTCCAATTCCGCCCCCAGCCGGCCGGTCACCAGTTCGCCCGAAGCTTGCACCGGTAGATGGCCCGAGGTGTGGATCGTGTTTCCCAGCACAACCAACGGGCGGTAAACGCCCTTGGGCTCGGGGGCCGGGGGCATGGCGAGGCCCAACTCCTGCAATAGTTCTGCAAGACGCGTCTCGGCACTCATGATGCTTCTCCCTTCGTATCCGGCACGCTCCGTGTGCCGGATACATTGTTGGCCTCTAGTCGATCACCTTGCTCAACGGATACTCGACGATGCCGCGGGCGCCGGCCGTCTTCAGGCGCGGGATGATCTGCCGCACGATCGACTCATCGAGGATCGTGTTGACGTCGACCCAATCCTCGTCGGAAAGACTGGAAACCGTGGGCTGCTGCAGCGCGGGCAGCAACGCCAGCACCTGCTTGAGCTTCTCGCGGGGCACGTTCATCATGAGCCCCACCTTGCCCTCGGCGGCCATCGCCCCCTTGAGCATCACGGCGATGTCGTCGAGTTTCTGCTTCTTCCAGGGATCGGCATAGGCCCCATGATTGGCGATCAGCCGCGTGGTGCTTTGCAGCACTTCGTCGATGATGCGGAGATTATTCGCCCTCAAGGAACTACCGGTCTCGGTCACCTCGACGATGGCGTCGGCCAGCCGCGGCGGCTTGACTTCGGTGGCCCCCCAACTGAACTCCACCCGGGCCGTGACGCCGTGCTTGGCCAGATATCGCGTCGTCAGCCCCACGGCCTCAGTGGCGATGCGCTTGCCTTCGAGGTCCTGGACGCTCCGCACCGGCGAATTCTCGGGCACGCACAGCACCCAGCGGACCGGGCGGCGGCTCACCTTGGAGAACACCAGTTCCGCCACCTGATGCACGTCCGAGCCGTTCTCCATGATCCAGTCGTAGCCGGTCAGACCGGCGTCCAGCACGCCGTCTTCCACGTAGCGGGCCATCTCCTGGGCGCGGATCAACAGGCACTCGATCTCGTCATCGTCAACGCTTGGATAATAGCTCCGCGAGCTGAAGGTGATCTTGTAACCGGCGCGGCGAAACAACTCCGCGGTGGCCTCTTGCAAACTGCCGGCGGGAATACCGAGTTTCAATAAATTGGGCATGGTCGTAGCCTTCTTCCAATCGAGGGGAACTCACTTCTTTCCATAGACGACCGCCGGGTCGAACACGCGCTGGCCAATCACCTTCAGCCCCTCCGGGCTCACCTGGCGAAAGAAACAGCTCTTGTAGCCCTCGTGGCAGGCGGCGCCGCCAATCTGTTCGACCGAGAGCAGGATCGTGTCCAGGTCGCAGTCCACATAGATGGCCCGCACCAGTTGGACGTTGCCGCTTTCCTCGCCTTTGCGCCACAGCTTCTTGCGGCTGCGGCTGTAGTAGACGGCCCGGCCGCTGGAGAGGGTCTCCGCGTAGCTCTCGGCGTTCATGTAGGCCATCATCAGGACTTCGCCCGTCTGGGCGTCTTGAGCGATCGCCGGCAGCAAGCCGTCGCCGTGGGAAAAATTCGGTCCGGTGGGGGCAATGGGATTCATAGGCAAACAACCACTTCAACTACGCGCGGGGTTTTTCAAAACGTCCAGCATAACCAGCCGGGCGGCCGCTGACCAGTGGCGTGTTGGGACTTGGGACTTGGGGCTTGGAACTTAGATCTTGGGTCTTGGGACTTCGAGGCCGTCCGAAAAGGCATGAATCAGGCCCCCCTATATATCCGGCGGGGGGGTTAATGATTCGTACCCTAAGTTCTAAGACCTAAGTCCTAAGACCGGAAACCCCATCAAGTTCCGCCCTCCTTCAGTCGATATTCTCCTCAATTATCGCCACATCGCCGGCAAAAGCGATAGGATCGATCCGTCCCCTACGGGTGGCGTAGCACCACTATTTTCAAACTCACTAGAGTCGTGGTGGGGCTCGGTCCGAGCGTTAGCAATAGTGCCACTTGCTTCCCCCCCTACGGAAAAGGACTACCACCTTGGAACGCTCGCTCACCGTGCTGCTCCCCGTTCAAGATGCCCAGGCCACGCTGACCGAGACCGTGGAAGAGGTTCTCGACGTGGCCGCCGAGTTGACCGACCGCTTCGAACTGCTCATCATCGATGACGGCTCGGCCGACGCCACCAGCGAGATCGCCCACGAACTGACCCGCCACTATCCGCAGGTGCGGGCGATTCGCCACAGTAAGCCGTTGGGACGCGATGCGGCGCTGCGGACCGGGCTCTCGCAGAGCCGGGGCGAGGTCATCTTCGTCCGCGACAAGGATCGCCGGTCGATGGAACGGCTCCATCAGGCCA
The DNA here is from genome assembly GCA_964469945.1 of uncultured Planctomycetaceae bacterium. GTDB lineage: Bacteria > Planctomycetota > Planctomycetia > Pirellulales > Thermoguttaceae > CAYYBU01. The sequence continues at coordinate 2,046 of CAYYBU010000194.1, read as the reverse complement.
GCCGCCCCGCACGCCCCAATTATATGGGACGGTTGAAGCAGTTTGCCGCCGGCGAATAGCGGCGCGGGTGCCACGGGGCGAACGGCATACGGAGCGTGCCGCATGCATTACAGCCGGGCCTTACGCCTGGCCCCGCTCACGGCGGACCGAATCAACGATCTCCCGCAACTTGTCCAAATAGGTTTGCCGGTCGAACTCGCGTTGCTCGTGCGTTATAGCCCACATTTCTTCGGCAACCGCTTCGCCGATGTAGTGCCGGACGTCATGGCGCGAAACGCCAAGCTACTTGCTCAGATATTTGCCCCCAAACGCAAGTATTTCTGGGGGAGCCCGGCCAAGGAGTTCGGATAGTAATCAATCCATCTTACTCAAGGCGAATCGTTCCTAAGCTGTTTTCGCCGGCGCCAATACGAACCTGCGAGACCGGCCGACTGCGATCGGCGTAACGCCCTTGGAAACGGTCGGGGCCTACTTCGCGAGCGGGGCGCGGCGGGAGCGGCCACGTCACCGTGAGCGCGTAAGTTCCAGCCGGGGCGCCGTCGTGGGTCTTGTACGTCGTCAGTTGAAAGGAACCGTCCCGCTGGACGATGGCATGGGGGTAGAGTCCCACGAGCTTGGCGTCGTCCACGGGATTAAGTTGGACCTGCGCGCCGGCAGCCGGTTTGTCGCCGAGGAGGAGGAATCCGCTGGCAGGATAGGTTTCGAGGCGATCTGATCTCGGCCGCGAACAGCCGGTTGGCATCAAGCTGAGCACCACCGCCGCCGCGCAACAACCACTCAGCATCCTGGTCATGATCCGTCTTTGCATAGCGTCTTACTTTAGACTATTGCCGTCAATAACTTCGTCGCCGGCCCGCGTGACCAGCGCGGCGAAGACATCCCGATCCAGGCCTACGGCAAGCAAATGGACCGAGCCGTCCACAAACAGCGCGTTGGCTCCGCCGGGGTGGAAGGCGTAGATGCCCCAGGAATTGTTGCAGTTGATCGTGCAGAAGCCGCCCGGCGTCTGGCCGTCGTCGCTCCAGGTCTTGTAGACGCACGAGTTGTACGATGCCCACGGTCCCCACCAGTACGGAAACCGCAGCGTGGAGTTGTCCGGCTGTCGCTTTCCCATGATCCAGTGATCGGGGCGTCCGGCAAGTTCGGAGATGAGCAGCGTGTAGGCGGTGCCGTCGGTGATTTCGCTGATTCGCCGGCCGCAGTCAACCGCCATCGCGGGCGCGTCCGATTCGTCCGAGTCCAGAGCGTACTGGGCGGGAGGCAACCAGAAGGCATCCACGCTGTTGGGGGCGAAATAATCGCCTTCGGCCCCGATCGAACCCGTGACAATGCCGGGCACGGGAGCATCGTCATCGGTGATGATCGTCACCTTGCGGCCCCACGGCGCCGAGGGACAGGAAAATACCGCGACCGCAGTGGCGACGGCAGTCGCGTTGCCTGGATCCCAGAAGTTAAGGCCGTATTTGTACTGGTGCGCCAGCGACTTTTCTTCCAGATACGGCAGCAGACTCGGCCCCCAGCCGCGATAGGGCGCGCTCGTTTGGCAGCGCGGCGGCAACGCGCCATTCTCGTTCTCGAAATTCAGCACCGCCAGGCCGATTTGCTTGAGGTTGTTCGCGCAGGAAATGCGCCGGGCGGCTTCTCGCACAGTCTGCACGGCGGGCAAGAGCAGCCCGATCAGGATGCCGATGATGGCGATGACGACTAGCAGTTCGACCAGGGTGAAACCCCGGAAACGGCAGCGGCGGATGTGGAACATCGGCCAACTCAGGAGCGAGGAGCGATTCGTCACGTTGCGGATTTTCCCCTCATCCACGCCGCGAGCAGGCTTTCCCGGCCTTAGGCTCGGCCGAACAATAACTTCCCGATTTGCCCGTACTCCTCACGCTCCGTCGTGAGGAATTGCATCACGACGGAGCGTGATGAGTACGGAAGCTATTCTTCGGCCGGCCCTTCGCCGCTGTGGTATCTCATCAATCCGTCGGCGGCTATCATTCTATCACGACAGGGTACCTCTCACAAGCGGGCCGACTACCGACGCAGGAG
>CAYYBU010000193.1:0-6047 GCA_964469945.1 uncultured Planctomycetaceae bacterium | reverse complement strand
CAGCGAAAAATGCGTGTTTGGGCACGGGACGACCTGCTGACGGCTCAAGCAGGGGGCAGGTTATTATGCCGCGTTTCTGCCGGCTTTTGAGGTTGCCGCAGCGGAAAACGATTCACGAACCGATTGCCCGCGACCGGCACTCAGCCCGAGGCGCAGCAGACTGTCCCGCAATCAACTCCCGGCACCAAGGCCTGATTCGCTAGGCGGTTTCTGCCATGGCTGATGAACCCGCAGCGATTGAGCGCACATGCGGCGCGTGCCGGCTCTGTTGCAAGCTGTTTCCGCTGCCGGTGCTGGAGAAAGCGGCCGGTCAGTGGTGCCGTTTCGTCTCGCGCCAGGGCTGTTCGATCCATAACGGCGGCCGGCCGCAGGTGTGCCGCGAATACGCCTGCTATTGGCTGGATCACGTCTACCTGCCGGAATGGTATCGCCCCGATCGCCTGGCCATCGTGGTGACCGACTGGGGCCATGTGGCCGTCGGCGGGGAACTGCTGCGGGTGTTGTTGTTTCACCAGTCGCACCGCTTGGCGAGCGGTCGCGCCAAGGCCCAGGCGATGCTGGCTGATGTGATCGCCCGCGGCATGGTGGCCATGCTCGTCTGCGGCCAGGAGGTGGAGATCGTTTACGATCGCGTGCGATATCCATCGCTTTCGGCGCGGGAGATCGAGGTGGCCTTGCGCTACGAGCAATCGCAGGGGGCCGAAGAACTGCGGCGTCGTGGCGTGGTAGCCGCCGACTTCCGCCCATTGACCCGCGCCGAGGCGGAGGCGTTGGTCGAGGCGGAGGGGCGGCGACGAAAGTGACTGACCCGCCTATCTTGCGGAAGGCCCGGTCGGCGGGGCGTTCCATGGAAAAACCGGGTTGATGCTTATTGCGAACGGTTTCCCGACTTGCTACGATCGGCGTGTGGCAACTCCCCCCGTCCCGAGATGGAGCCTACCGTGAAAGCCGCGCGGCCAAATAAGAAGGGTGAATTTGTGAAGTGGATGGGGCCGATTCTCGACTGCCTCAGATCGCTCGGCGGATCAGCGAAACCACCCGAGGTTGTTGACTGGATTGCCGACAACTTGAGGGTATCCGACGAGAATCGCGAAGAAACCCTCAAATCCGGGCAGACGCGTTTCTATAACCAGGTTGCCTTTGCGAGGCAGTACTTGGTTTGGGAAGGGCTCTTGGACGGATCTCGCCGAGGCGTGTGGACCCTTACGAAGAGAGGATCGGCCACGCTCCTCACGGAGGAGGACGCCCGAAAGATATCGAAGAAATGGGTTGCGTTTTACTCGAAGGCGCGAAACAGGGCGGCAGGACCTGTCGATTTGGGTAAGGCCCTGACGTCGGAAGACGACGCGGAAGTTCCTCCAGAAGAACTTGGCGGCGAGGAACTGCTCTTGATTCTTCAAAGCCTTCCGTGGGACGGATTCGAGCGCGTGTGCCAGCGATTACTTCGCGAGACTGGATTTGAAAAGGTTACCGTGACGGGCAGGTCGCACGACGGTGGCATCGACGGCAATGGCGTACTTCAGATAAACCCCTTCGTTACCTTCAAGGTCATGTTCCAGTGCAAGCGATACAAAGGTACTGTCTCACGCGCACAGGTTAGTGACTTCCAAGGTTCAATGATGGGTAGCGCGGATAAAGGAATCTTTATTACAACAGGTGCCTTCAGCCCGGACGCGATCCGCCAAGCGAGCAAAGACGGCGCGCCACGAATTGAACTGGTCGACGGCGAAAAGTTGGTCTCAATGTTTCAAGCAGCAAAGCTGGGTGTTGTAGAGCGAGTGGTTTATGACGTAGATCGGTCCTTCTTTGAGCAGTTTGGCCTTGGTCCTACGAACGGCGGCGATAGTGGCTGAGGTTGTGTGCCACTGGCTCTGCCAGTGCGTTGAGTCGGTTGAGGCTCGAGTTTCCGGCCGGTTGCCACCGCGATCTGCCGGGTTGGGATAGGCTCGGCCGAAAAATAACTTCCCGATTTGCCCGTACTCCTCACGCTCCGTCGTGAGGAATTGCATCACGACGGAGCGTGATGAGTACGGAAGTTATTCTTCGGCTGGCCCCTTGCGGGATCGTAACATGACGGCGATTTGTGGCTGAGTAGAAGGAGTCGTGTGGTGACAAGTTCCAAAGGAAGCACTGGCACAGCCGGTGGCACTCGGCGGCCGGGTGCCGCGGGAGGCCTGAAGCGCCGAGGTCTGCCCATATTGCTGTCCCTCTTCGTGCTCGGCTGTAACCGGGCGATACCGCCGGCAACGGCGCCAGCAGTGCCACCAAAGACCGCAACATCTTCCGCCGCGCCTTCCGCCGGGCTGCAACTGCGAATTCGCCGTGTGCCGACCGGCGACGCACGGCCAAATGTGGTGAAGGTCATCGAGGAACTGGAGAACACGTCGCCGCATCCCGTTCTTGTTCGAGAGGACTCCATCGACCGCGAAATATTTGTTACCGGCGAGTGGTGCGTAATCGGCGGTCGCCATGAACTGACGCGCCACGCCAAATCGGATGGGCCGCCCTGGCCCCCCGGCTCCTCGGGGGTGATCAGCGGCGGGCCGCCGGAGCCGGAGACCGTCAATCCGGAAAAGAAGATCAGTGCCGAGCCGTACACGCTGGCCTTTCACGAAGGAGCACGATACCAACTGGAAAGCGTGTGGACCGTGTCGTGCGGCAACCGCCCCAAGGAGCTGGTGAAGCGGAAGTTCAACGCCACCCTGGAAATCGAAGTCCCCGAGGGCATCTACGACGCCCCGCCGGGGATCGAGTGGCGTGAGATAAAGTAGGGCGGCTCCAGCGGCGGCGCGGAGGAATTCTGCCACGCGGCAAAAAATTCTCACGCAAAGGCGCTAAGGCGCAAAGGGCCAGAGCGGTCGGATTTGAGATCCCAAATCTCAGAAGTCGGGATTCAAATTCGAGGTCTTGTCTTTTTCTCGTTCCTTACTCGTGTTGTTCGCGTCTTTCGTGGACTTCCTCCCTCCCATTCTGCTCCTTTCTTTGCGCCCTTGCGCCTTTGCGTGAACCCTTTTCCGCCGGTCCCGCACACTCACACTACGGCATCTCGATCTTCCGCAGCCGCGTCTCCAACTCGCGGCGGACTTCGCCGGGCAATTCGCCCTTCTTCAGCGCGACGCGGTAGATGGCCGCGGCCGCCGCGGCCTCGTGACGCTGTTGGTGCAGCTCGCCCAACAGCAAATAACCCTCCCAGTCCGACGGCTCCTTGGCGAGCACTTCCCGCAATACGCCGACGGCCTCCTGGGTATCGCCTTTCTGCCGCAAGTAGAAGGCCAGCGTGTGGGCGTACTTGGTCTCGTGCGGCCCCAACTGGTAGGCCTTGCGGCACCAGGCGACGGCCTCAGCGACATCCCGCTCGGCCAGCAGGACGCCCAGGTTGTAGGCGGCCGGGGCCATTTGCGGATCGGCTTTCCACGCGGCCCGCAAGGCCTGCTCCGCTTCGGGCAGCCGCGATTGCTCGGCCAGCAGCAGGCCCAGGTTGAAGTTGGCCGCGGCGTTGGCCGGCTCGATCGCCAGGGCGCGGCGGAGGGCCGCCTCGGCCTTGTCGGTCTGCCGCAGATTGCTGTAGGCGATGGCGGCGTTGACGTGCGGACCGAGCACGCGCGGCTCGAGCTTCGACGCCGTCTCGAAACTGGCGGCGGCCGCGGCAAAGTCGCCGCGTTGCATGTGGAAATTCCCCAGGTTGGCATACGAGGCCCAATCGTCCGGCCGCGCCTTCATGGCCGCCAGGAAGTCGTCGGTGGCGCGGGCGAGTTGCCGCCGTTGGCGCTCGTCGGGCGGCCAGTCGGCGCCGGCGCCAGCCAGGGCCATGGCACTACGGATCCGCACCAGTCGCGACGGATCGGCCGTGGCCACGAGCAGGGCCTTGGCGACCTCGGGCGTAAGCTGGTCGCCCAGGGTCGAGACCGCACTGGAACGCACCAGCGGGGAGGCATCGTGCAACGATTCCAACAGCACCGGCTGCTTGCGCGGGTCGTTGCAGCCGCGCAGCAACCGCACCAGCGAGGCCTTGTAGACGGCGTCGTCACCTTGCGACATCGCGGCCAGCATCTCCGGCAACCGCTGCCACTGTTGCTTGCGGGCGGCGTCCAACAGTTGCGCCCGCCGCAGTACGGGGGCTTGATAGTCGGCCCCGTACCACTTGCGGACCCACTGGTCGGCCCAGGCCGCCGGATGGTCGGCATGACAGAGGTTGCAGGCATTGGGCGATTTGTAGGCCAGGGTCGTGGCGGGCGTGGGCGGCCGCATGGAGTGGTCGCTGCGGCCCATGGCGGCGAATCGCGTCATCGGCATGTGGCAGTCCACGCAACGGCTCCCCGGCGTACCGGCCGCATGATGGCTATGCGCGGCGGCCTGCTGGCACTGTTGGGCGTGGCAGGGCAAGCAGGCCTGGTTCGACTCGGCGCCCTCGAATCGCGGGCGTCCGCTGGGCGTGTGACAATGGTTGCAATCGAGCTTGCCCGAGCGGGCGCAGGGGCTCATCAGCCACGAGGTGTAGGTGTAGTTTTCGCCCAGGTCGCGGCCGTCGGGGTAATAGTCGGGATGGTCCAGGCACACCAGGTCGTAGTGATCGAAGAACCGCTCGCCGGGGGTGAACGAGGTGCTCAGGGCTACCAGCTTGGCGTGGCAGGTGGCGCACATGTCGTTCATCTGCAGCGCCGAGAACTGCTTGCTGCGGATGATCTTGATGTCTTTGACCGCTTTGGGCGGCTGGGCGTCGGCGGCCGCCTCCATGACGCGGACATGTTCTTTCCCCGAGCCATGACACGATTCGCAACTGATGCCCGCTTCGGCCCAGGTGGTGTGGTAGCTGTCGGTGGCCAGGTCGTAGTTGGTGGAGAGTTCGCTGACGTGGCAATTGAAGCAGGTGGTGTTGAAGGTGAACAGGCGGTCGGTCCAGTCGAGGGCCTCGTCGCGACGTTCGGCGAAGTGCCGCACGCCGCTGGCGGCCGTGTCGTACCAGGTTCTTTTATGAACGTCGTAGGCCACGGGTAGCACCTGCAGCCGTCCGCGCGGCAGGGAGGTGAGGAAGTAATAGACGTTCTTTCCACCCATGACGTGGAGGATGGGATACTGATGCTGGCCGTCGGGGCCGCTCTGCCGCACCCAGCCGCCGTCGTCGCGGATTTCCGCCCGGTAGCGCTGCTTGCCAATGACAACATCGTCGTGAGGCGGCTGCAATTCCGCTTTGGCGAAGGCCGCCGTATAGGGCTGCATGGCCAGTCCGTGATGCGAGGTGGACCAGAGTTTGTAGAAATCCTCATGGCAATCGCGGCACGACTTGGAGCCGGCCAGTCGCGGGGACTGTCCCGATTTTCGTCCGCCGTCTCCTGGGGAGACGCCGAAAATGGGACTGTCCCCTTTACTCGCGTGTTCCGGGGCGACGAGCGGTGCTGGCGGCGGCGGGGGCGTCGCAGCGGGCCGGCAGCCCGCCGCCAGACACAGTGCCAACAACAACGCAGATTTTCCCATAGATAAGCGCGCAATCTTTGGAGTGCGGCGACTTGTCGCCGCTTTTTGCCGCGTACTGGCCAGCAAACGGCTACGCGGCAGTTTACCTGAAATCTTGTCTGCCGAACCTTCCGGCCGCGCAAAGAAAGCGGCGACAAGTCGCCGCACTCCAAAGCTTCGCCCGGCACATCCAGCCTAATCGCTGCGGACGGAAAAAGAAAGCGGCCCCACGACGTCAGGCCACCGCTTTCGGCAAGGAGCGAATGGCCAGTGCCAGCATGATCCAGTTCCAGCCGTTGAAGAGCAATTCGAGCCCGACCAACAGGCCGATGACCCACAGCGCGCTGTAGGGGAGGTGGCGATAAATCACGATGCCGGCCAAGAGGGTGATGACGCCGTTGAGGACGGACCAGCCCCATTGCGGAATGCGGATCATGAAGGCGGCCACGATGCGAAAGATCCCCAACACGATGAACAGGGCCGCCAAAAACGTGGTCATGGCCAGCAACGACGCGGCCGGGGCATCATTGATCAGGAATCCCGCGACCAGGTACAGGATGCCGCAGAGCAAGTGCAACAGGAAGCCACTCCATTTC
>CAYYBU010000192.1:0-6053 GCA_964469945.1 uncultured Planctomycetaceae bacterium | reverse complement strand
TTCTGTCACTCCATCCGGTTGTGCTGTGCGTAGTTGATGGCCGCGTAAGACAGCCGTGACGCTGGGCCATCTTGCCGACGTCGCGGTTTGGGGGCAGAATGTCTGCACTCCAAAGCTTTGCTTGGTTTGGGCCAGGATTCAGCACCATTCGGTCAGGAAAGGCCATTGTATGAAACGTGCGAAAATTACCGTCGTGGGGGCCGGCAACGTCGGCGCCACGACCGCCCATTGGTGTGCCGCAGCCGAATTGGGCGATATCGTGCTGTTGGATATCCCGCAAACCGAGGGCATGCCCAAGGGCAAGGCGCTGGACTTGCTCCAGGCCGCGCCGCTGGCCGGCTTCGACGCCCATATCCTGGGCACCACGGCCTACGACGATACGCTCGACAGCGACGTGGTGGTCATTACGGCCGGCGTACCGCGCAAGCCGGGCATGAGCCGCGATGATCTGCTGGGAACCAATGCACGGATCGTCGGCGCCGTGGCCGAACAGATCAAGCGCACTAGCCCCCAGGCGGTCGTGATCGTGGTCAGCAATCCGCTGGATGCGATGGTGCAGCGGGCGTGGCAAGTCAGCGGTTTCCCTCCGCAGCGCGTGTTGGGACAAGCCGGCATGCTCGATACGGCCCGCTTCCGCGCGTTCCTGGCCATGGAACTGGGCGTCAGCGTTGAAGACATCTCGGCCATGCTCCTGGGCGGGCACGGCGACACCATGGTGCCGATGCCAAGTTGTACGGCGGTCGGCGGCATCCCGGTCAGTCAACTCATCGACGCCGAGCGGTTGCAGGAAATCATCGAGCGCACGCGCAACGGCGGCGGCGAAATCGTCGCGCTGCTCAAGACGGGCAGCGCCTATTATGCCCCGGCCGCCGCCACGGCCAAGATGGTCGAGGCGGTCGTCCGCGACCAGAAACGCCTAGTGCCCTGCGCCGCCTACTGCGACCGCGAGTACGGCGTGGGTGGTTACTACGTGGGGGTGCCGGTCGTGCTCGGCGCCGGCGGTGTCGAGCGGATCGTCGAACTGCCCCTCAGCGACGGCGAGCGGGCTGCCTTCCAGAAGAGCGTGACGGCCGTCAAGGGGCTGGTGGAAGCGATGATGCGGTTGACCGGCTGATGCGGTTGACACTGCCGCAGTGAATGCGTAAAGTCTGAAGATTCCTTCTCGCTCTAATGAAGGTGTTTCAGAATTGAGGGACTGAATTCCGGACAAATTTGGTAACTATGGGCGCCACTGCCGGCTTGTCCAGCAGTGTCGAAACACCACCAATGCCCAGCACTGCTGGACGAGCCAGCAGTGGCACCCAGCGTCTGGCCCTCGGTCGAGAAATAACGAGAATCAAATCCTATGAACCGTACCTGGCCATTTCTTCAATCCGCGCCGCAGTCAGCCAAGTCAACGCTGGATGTGCAGTCAGGGCTTTTTACCGCATCTTCGCAGGGCGCCATTCACACCCTGTTTGCGCCGCTTCACTATGAGCGAGGTTACTCCTATCCGCTGATCGTCTGGCTGCACGGTCGTGGCAGCGACGAGCGGCAACTAATCCGCGTGATGCCGCTGGTGAGCATGCGAAACTACGTGGCCGTCGCCCCGCGCGGGACGCTCCTGGCCGCCTCGGCGCCGGAAGAAGCGGAATCGTTCGGCTGGCAACAGTCCGAAGAACACGTGCAGCAAGCCGAGCAGGCGATCTTCGACAGCATCGACGTGGTCGGGCAGAAGTTTCACGTCGCTCCGCGGCGCGTTTTCCTGGCCGGCTTCGATTGTGGCGGCACGATGGCCTTCCGCGTGGCCTTGAACCATCCCAGCCGCTTTGCCGGAGTCCTTTCCCTGGGAGGCGCCTTTCCGACCGGGCGCACGCCGCTGGCCCATTTGACGGAAGCCCGGCGTCTGCCCATCTTCCTCGGCGCCGGCCGCCACAGTAGCGTCTATCCGCCGGAACGGGTTTGTGAGGATCTTCGCCTGTTGCACTCCGCCGGGCTGTCCATTACGTTGCGTCAATATCCCTGCGGGCACGAGTTGCCCCCCCAGATGTTGGCCGACGTGGACCGCTGGATCATGGACCTGATCGCCACCGGCGGCTCCGCAGCCGCAGCCTCCGATCCGCAATGGTCGCGCGAAACCGACTGAGCCTTCCTGTATTCGGCACACACCGGGTGCCGTTGCGGGCGGCACAGGGAGTGTGCCGGATACGTTGGGCCTTCTAAACGTGCATTGACACTGCCCCGGCATTTCGGGTACAAACCGCCCGACTTTTCCTCGATTCCTTCCGTCTCCAGCGGCCACGGCACTGGTTTGTCATGGCGTCAGCGCGGACGGACCGCCGTGGTGGCATGATGGCAAAACAAGCAGAAACCTCCGCACGGAAAGATGCCCAGGGCGCCGCGGCTACGCCGGGCGTGGTGCCCGGCTCGTCGAGTAGTGCCGCTGGCCCGCTCGGCAAGTTGGGCCGCTTGCTACCCGCCGGTCGAGTGCGGACCATCCTGTTGGCCTGCGGCGGCGTGTTGCTCTTGGGCGTTGTGGTGGCCGTTTCGGTCGTGATCGCCACGCGGAAGCCGGCGGAAAAGTTGGTGACGTTGGAGGAGACGCTGGCGGCGTTGGATCGCGAGGAATTCGCCGTCGCCCGGCGGTTGGCGGAGAAACTGCAAGCCCAGGGCACGCTTTCGACCGACGAGTGGGGCGGTCCGGTGTTCGTCTTGGGCGTCGTGGCCGATCATGAGGCCGAGGGCGCTTGGGAGAAGGACAAAATGGGCGGCTACCTGGTGGCGGCGCGCTACCTGGAAGAAGCCCGCAATCGCGGATTCCCTACCCATCGCGATGCCGAAGGCTTGTATCTGTTGGGCAAGTGTCTGGTGTTGGGAGGTCGCAGTGCGGCAGCCCGGCCGGCCTTGCAAGCGGCCTTGAAGGTCGATTCGAGCCGGAAGACGGAAATCCACCGCTTGCTGGCCACTTCATACCTGGACGATGCCCGACCCGATCTGAAGCAGGCGCTGGCGGAAAATGCCCTGTACCTGGCCGACAAAAACCTGTCGGGCGCCGCGAGTGCGGAAGGATTGTTGCAGCGGGCGCAAATCCTCTTCCATTTGGATCGCATCGCGGAGTGCCAGGCCGTGTTGAAACAGATTCCGGCCATTGCGGCGGTTCGCGGCCTGGCAACGGTACTGCGTGGGCAGCTTCTCTGCCGCGAGGCCGAGGCCCTGCGCGGCAAGGCGGGCGCCAAGAGCAAACAAGATCAGGCCGTGCGTCGCAAGTACGAGGCGGCGATCGAAATCTTCCGCCTGGCCCAGGGCCGCGACACGGTGCAGAATGCGGCCGCCCGCCAGGCGATGTATCTGACGGGGCTGTGCATGATGGAAATTGGCGACTCTCGCGGCGCGCTCGGGCAACTGTCGCGCACGGCCAAGCTCTTTGCCGAGCAGCCGGAGGGAGTGGCTGCCAGTTTCCACGAGGCGGACCTGTCGCGGCAATTGAAACGCGATGCCGACGCGCTGGCCGCCTATCGCCGCCTGCTGGGCGCGATTTCCGATCCGGAACATTTCTACAACCGCTGGGTCACGCTGGGCGAATTGCGCGCGCACGTGGTGGCTGCCTATCGCGCCTATCTGGAGGCGCGGAATTTCGAATTGGCCTTGCAGTTGAGCCGGCTGCTTTATCCGCTGTTGCCGCAGACGCAGGTCACGGAACTGACGGCCGAAGTGCATCACAGTTGGGGACAGTCGCTGCTGCGTCAGGCCGAACATGCGGCGCCGAGCAAAGCGGATTGGCTCCGCCATTTGGGACGCGCGCAACTACGGCAGGCCGGCAGCGTCTACCTGCGGCTGGCGCAACTGCAGGTTGCGGACCGGCAATATCCCGATCAGTTGTGGAACAGCGCCAACGCATTCTTCGAGGGCCAGGACTATCGCAATGCGGTGCGGGTACTCGAGAAGTACGTCGAGAACGAGACGCGGCAGCGGCACAGCCAGGCCCTGCTGGCCTTGGGCGAGGCCCTGTTGGCGATGGACCAGTTGGACAAGGCCCTGGCGGCCTTCGAGGAGTGCGTCCGCGATCATCCGCGCGATGCGGCTGCCTACCGGGCGCGGCTGCTGGCCAGCCACGCCCACGCCGAGAAGGGTGAATTCCAGCAGGCCGAGTCCTTGCTGCAAGCGAATCTCAGCGGCGAATACCTGACGCCCGACAGCAAGGAATGGCGCGATTCACTATTTGCCCTGGGGGAGTTGCTGCACGGCCAGGGCCGCCACGCCGAGGCCATCCGCCGCTTGGAGGAAGCCGTCGCGCGCTATGCCGACGCGCCACAAGCCACGCTCGCGCGCTACTGGATCGCCGATGCCTGCCGCAGCAGCGCACAGACGCTCGAAAACGGGCTGGCCAAGGACATTTCCAGCAAGATCCGCGCGGCCCATGCGGCCGCAGCCGAGGATCTGTTCGAAAAGGCCCTCGGCCAATACCGCCATATTCAGGCGGATCTGGCCAGCCGCGAGCCCGCCGCACTGACGCCGCTGGAGAAGTCGCTGCTCCGCAACAGTCAGTTTGCCGTCGGCGAGATCTGCTTCGACCTCAAGGAATATGGAGCGGCCGTGAAGGCCTACACGGCGGCCGCCGATCGCTACAGCGACTGTCCCGAGTCGCTGGACGCCTATCTGCGCTTGGCCGAGGCCTACGGCCGCCTGGGGCGTGCGGCGGAAGCCCGCAGTACGCTGGCGCAGGCCAAAGTGGTGTTGGGCCACATGAAGAAGGACGTCCGCTTCGAAGAGACCACCAACTACAACCGCAAGCAATGGGGTGAACTGCTCGCCGCCCTGAGCAGTCGCTGACATGGCCACGCTGGAAACCGACATCCTGGTCCAGTTGATCCGCGCCAAGCACGCACGGCTGCTGCAACTGCGCGACCTGGGCCGCCGCCAACTCGAACTGATCGACGCCGGCAATCTGACCGAGTTATTGGACCTCTTATCGGCGAAACAACGGCCCTTGCTTGAGCTGCAACGCATCGAACGCGCCTTGGATCCCTACCGCGGCCAGGATCCCGCGCAGCGCCGCTGGCCATCGCCGGAGGAGCGGGCCAGTTGCGCCCGGTTCATCGAACAATGCGACGCCCTGTTGCGCGAAGTGCTCGATCAGGAAAAACGCAGCGAAGCGGCCATGGGCGAGCGCCGGGCGGCCACCGCCAGCCAGTTGCAGGGCATGCACGTGGCCGGCCAGGCCCGCGGCGCCTACACCGCGCCGCTACGGGCCGGATTCAGCCAACTCGATCTCCGCACGGAAGGTTAGGAAGCAAGCCATGAGTGTGAACCGTTTACCGCTCGATCCGCTGTTGCTCGACGACAAGTCGGATCTCCAGACGGTTTTGGCCGCCTGGCACAACGCCACGTTGCGGTTGGAGCAGACGCACGAGGCCCTGCGCGAGGAAGTGCAGGATCTGACCCGCGAGTTGGAGGTCAAAAACCGCGAACTGGCAAGGAAGAACCGCCTGGCCGACCTGGGGCAGATGGCTTCGCACGTGGCCCATGAAGTTCGCAACAACCTCGTTCCCGTGACGCTCTACTTGAGCCTGTTGCGGCGGCGGATCGCCGACGATTCGGGCGCGCTGGACATCCTGGACAAGATCAACAGCGGCTTTACCGCCTTGGATGTGATGGTCAACGACCTGCTGCACTTCACCTCCGATCGCGACCCGCACTTGCAGACCTTCCCGCTGCGCCGCCTGATCGAGGAGATCTGCGCGGCCTTGGCCCCGCAGTTGAAGGCCCAGGCGGTGCAAACGGCCATCGACGTGCCGCGGGACCTGCAAATCGTCGCCGACCGCGACATGTTCCGCCGTGCCGTGCTCAACATGGTGCTCAATGCTCTGGACGCCATGCCCGAGGGCGGCTGCCTGGCGATTGTTTCCTGTACGACGCCGCAGGGGGTCGAGTTGGAGATCGCCGATAGTGGTCCGGGATTGTCCGACCACGTGCTGCCGCGAATCTTCGAGCCTTTTTTCACCACCAAGCAGGGCGGAACCGGCCTGGGACTGGCCATCGTGGCGCGGATCGCCGAGGCCCACGGCGGCGAGGCC
>CAYYBU010000191.1:645-6073 GCA_964469945.1 uncultured Planctomycetaceae bacterium | reverse complement strand
CCGACATCGACGCCGTGCTGATCGCCACCGGCGACCGCTGGCACGCCATGGCCTCGATTCTCTCGATGCGGGCCGGCAAGGACGTCTACACCGAGAAGCCGTCGTGCATGACGATTGCCGAGGGCCGCGCCGTGGTAGAGACGGCCCGCCGCTACGGCCGCGTCTATCAGACCGGCACGCAACGGCTGAGCGAGGCCAATCACGTGTTCTGCATCGAGATGGCCCGCAGCGGCCGGCTGGGCAAAGTCCACACGGCCTACGCTCACATCGCCCCCTGGGACGCCGCTGAGATGCGTTACGACTGGCTGCCCGCCGTCGCCCAGCCGCCCAAGGAAGAGGTGGACTGGGACGCCTGGCTGGGCCCCTGCCCCTGGCGACCCTACAATCCCAGCTACGTCGCCGGCGGGTGGCGGGGCTTCTACGATTTCCACACCAGTTGCATCGGCGAGTGGGGGGCGCATACCTTCGCCCAGGCCCAGGCGGGGCTGGATTGCGGCGAGTCGTCGCCGATCGAGTACGAATACGTGCCCAACGACAGCGGCGACGGTATGATCACCCACTTCGCCAACGGCGTACGGATGGTCCTCTCCCGCGAAAACAAGTACTGGCACGGTTCCTGCGGCGAGCGGTTCGACGGCAGCGAGGGCTGGGCCGCGGCCGCCGACGGCTATGCCAAGCCCGATGTTTCTTCGCCGGCCCTGCTGGGCGAGTACGAGCGAGTCATCGGCGAGTACGTCGCCCGCACCGGCCGCTCGCTGGACCACATGCGAAACTTTATCGACTGCGTGAAGAGCCGTCAGCGGACGGTCGCCAACCCGGAGGTGATGCATCATTCCATGACCACCGTCCACGCCGCAAACATTTGTATGTGGCTCAAGCGGAGCCTCAAGTTCGACCCCGCCAAAGAGGAGTTCGTGGGCGACGAGCAGGCCAATCACCTCCGCTCGCGGGCCATGCGCGAACCGTACATCTATTAGAAACGGAAGGGTCCACTATCATGCTGAAAAATTACAAACTTTTCGTTTTCACCGTGGCCGTGCTGGCCGCCACCGCCGTTGCCTCGTTCGCTCAGGAAGCCAAGTTGCTGGCCGTGCTCCGCTCGGACACGACGCTGCAAGAGAAGTCTGCCGCCTGCCGTCAACTGGCCCGAGTCGCCACCAAGAAGGCGGTCCCCACGCTCGCCGCGCTTTTGGGCGATGAAAAACTCTCGCACATGGCCCGCTATGCCCTGGAGACCATCCCCGATCCCGCGGTGGACGAGGCCCTGCGGGCGGCCCTGGGCAAGCTTCAGGGCCGCCCGCGACTGGGCGTGATCGGCAGTCTCGGCGTAAGGCGCGACGGCAAGGCCGTAGATGCCCTGTTGAAGTTGCTGAATGCCGGCGATGCCGATACGGCCCAGGCCGCCGCACGCGCCTTGGGCAACATCGGCACGCCCGAGGCCGTCGCGGCACTGAGACTCGCCCTGACCGGTGCCCCGGTTGCCACGCAACTGGCAATCTGCGAGGGTCTCTTCCGCTGCGCCGAGGCGTTGCAAACGCAGGGACAAGGCCCGAAGTCGCAGGCGATCTACGACGAACTGCGCGGGTTGAAACAAGCCCCCCCGCAGATTCGGGGGGCGGCCCTGCGGGGGGCGATCCTCGCGCGCGGCAAATACGGCGCCGCGCTGCTGGTGGAAGCCGTCCGCGGTCCGGACCAGGCATTGGCCGCCGCGGCGATCCGCGCGGCGATGGAATTGCATTGCGCGGAGATAACCGACGCCCTGGTGGCCGAACTGCCCAGGGCAGCGGCCCCGCGACGGGGACTGCTGATCCTGGCGCTGGCCGACCGGCACGAGCCCCGCGTCTTGCGGGCCGTGCTCCAGGCGGCGCAAAGCGACGACGGGCAGCTTCGCGTGCTTGCCCTCCTCGCCCTGAAGCGAGTGGGCGACGCCTCGTGTGCCCCGGCGTTGCTCGATGCGGCCCTGGAAGACAGCGGCGAAGTTTCACAAGCAGCGATGGAATCGATCGCAACCCTACAGGGCAAGGCCGTCGACGAACTGGTCGCGGCGCGGCTATCGCAGGCCAAGGGCAAGGTGCGGAGCATGCTCATGGAGTTGGCCAGGCGACGGCATACTGCCGCCGCGGCTCCCGCGCTCTGGCTTGCCGTCGAGGACGAGGATCCGGCGGTCCGTGCTGCGGCCTTGGCCGCCTTGGGCGCCGTGATCGAAACGGCGGACCTGCCGAAGCTCATCGCGCGGCTCGCCGTCACCAAGAACGAACAGGAGGCGGCCGCCCTGGACAATGCCTTGCGCGAGGTCTGCCTCCGCGCGCCGGACCGGGAGGCCGCCGCGGCGAAACTTGCCGCGGCGCTGTCGGCGGCGAACGGGCCGTTGAAGTCCAGGATTCTGGAGACGCTTAACGCGGTCGGCGGAACGAAGGCGTTGGAAACCGTCGCCGCGGCCGCCAGGTCCGGCGATATCGAGCTTCGCGGGGCGGCCTTCCGCGTGTTGGGGCAGTGGAAGTCGGTCGACGCGGCCCCCCTCCTGCTGGAGTTGCACGGCACGGTCGCCGACGACAGGCTCAAGGCCGGTGCGATTCGCGCGTACATCCGCATCGCTCGGCAATTCGACATGCCCGCCGACCGCCGCGCCGCCATGTGCCGCACGGCCCTGCAAACAGCCCAGCGCGACAAAGACAAGCGCCTGGTGCTGGAAGTCCTCCTCCGCTATCCCAGCGACGAGATGCGGGCGATCGCCTTGGAAGCGGCAACGGTCCCCGCTCTGAAGGACGAGGCATTGCTCGTGCTGACGGGCATGGTCCACAGCCAGGGCGTCGATCGGGCCGAACTGGGCAAAGCCCTGGCGCAGGCCGGCCACAAACCAGTGAAGCTGGAGATCATCCAGGCCGAGTTCGGCGCAGCGGCGCAAATCAACGACGTCACAGCGATTCTCCGCCGCCACGCCAAAAACTATCGCGTCATCTTCTTGCCCGGCGCAACTTACAACGAGAGTTTCGGCGGCGATCCGGCCCCGGGGATTACCAAGCAGCTTAAGATCAAGTATCGGATCGACGGTAAGGACGGAGAGGTTTCGCTGAACGAGAACGCTACTGTCGTGTTGCCGATGCCGAGATAGGGCGAGGTATCCGAACGCGACCTGCCCCATTTTCCCGACCTGGGGCAGCTCCTGCCGGGCCACCCCCGAATGTGAAGCGACGGCGTTGGAAACTCGATTTTTGCCGGTTTTCCAACGCATGGAAAACCGAGATGGCAGTCTCCGAGTCTCTCGGCCAGAAAATCAGGCACAAGGGTGAGCAGGCGGCTGGGGCGTCGAAAAAAGAACCATTCTTGATACCATGTTCGGTGTCAGTACAATAGGGGCTGGTGAGGCGGCCGGATGCCGCGAGCCGCACGCTTGCCCCTGTACGCGAGAAGAAGCCCCTCCCAATGAACAGAACAAAACAACTCACTCGCCTTGGCATCACCGCCGCCCTGCTGCTGGCTCCGATGTCCCTGCTGCAGGCCGCCGAGAAGCGGGGGCCGGTCAAAGTATTTATTCTGGCCGGGCAGTCGAACATGGAGGGACAAGCCGTGGTCGACCTCGACGGAAAGAACTACAACTACGGCAAGGGCACGCTCGTGCAGTTGATGCGGGACCCGGCGAAGGCGCGTCGACTGAAGCATCTCAGGGACGACCTGGGCCGCTGGGCCGTGCGCGACGACGTTTGGGTGCGATACCAGCGCGAGCAAGGACCGTTGCTGCGAGGTCCGTTGACGATGGGATTCTCCGTCTATGGCGACGCGCATCACTTCGGCCCCGAGTTGCAATATGGCTGGGTCATCGGTGACTACTTCACCAACCAGGTTCTGCTCATCAAGACCGCGTGGGGCGGCAAGAGCCTGTACAAGGACTTTCGCCCGCCGAGTTCGGGCGGCCTGGTGGGGCCTTACTACACGAAGATGATCGCGGAAGTGCGCGAAGGGCTGGCGAATCTGAAGACGGATTTTCCCAGCTACGACGGCGCCGGCTACGAACTCGCCGGTTTCGTCTGGTATCAGGGATGGAACGACGGCTGCGAGCCGAAGACGGCCGTGCCGCAGTATGAAGCGAATCTGGTCAACCTCATCAAGGACGTGCGACGGGAACTCAACGCGCCGAATCTGCCGGTCGTCATCGGTGAGTTGACCGGTCCGTGGGTGCAGGCCCCGGACGAGTGGGCGACACTGCGTAAGGCCCAGGCCGCGGCAGCGGCACGTCCCGAGTTCAGAGACAGCGTGCTTTTCGTCGAGACGCGCGATTTCGTTCGCAAACCCGAGGATTCGCCGAATCCCGGCCACGGCCACCATGAGTTTGGCAATGCGGAGACGTATTTCCTCGTCGGCGATGCGCTCGGCAAGGGAATGATCACGCTTCTGGCAGCCAATCAATCGCCAGGCAACGGAAGAGGCCAGGAGACTCAGAGGACGACCTTGCCCGAATCGGAAGTCGGCGTCGTTACCGCACATTCCGACGGCCTGCACGGATACATCAGCTTCGGCCACGAGCGTCCTCCGCCCCAATCCGCTTACAGCGCAGGTATGGGTTTCTACTCCGCGGTCTGGCCATTGATTGACCGGCCGCTCGCCAACTTTCAAATCGGCCTGCCCAGCACCTGGATCATTCCTGACAACGCCGATGACAGAGATAAGCCGCTTGCTCCGGAGGGAACGCTGGCCCGGACGTGGCGGGAGCGTGGTCCAACGTGGGAGAGCGTATTCCAAACCGTGGAAGGCGGCCTGGGCTATTGGGCGGGTAATCACTTCCGCTGCCGCCCGCCGAAATTCAGCATGAACGCCACACCGCAATGCTACGACTATGAGGTGGGCTCGCCAGGATGGTCCTTCTTCTCTAGCAACGAAGCGCTGCCGGACAACCGCCTGGGCATCGCTCAACTGAGCAACCGTCTGTTGATTCCTCCGGACGGGCTACCGTTCCAGGGAGCTCCCAACGGCGAGTTCCTGGGCTACACCTGGATGGCGCTGCCGTTTACGGACCCCACCACGGGTGACCCGCCCACCGGCGACCAGAGTTGGACTTGCTTCCTGAGCGCGGCCAACTTCAAGGGGCCGATCGCTTACTACATCCCGGACACGTGGAGCAAGATCGGCAGGCTGTTCCACTATCCTTTCATCTACGGACGCGGGCTCGACGCGCGCTCGGGCATCCCGGGCGGCGGCGCCATGGAGATCAACACCGTGCCGCGTTTCGACGCCAAGGACTCACGGGGAACGGTCTACTCGAAGCTCCCCAAGTTGCAGTTCCCGGCGGATTCCGAGGGCCGGGCGCTGCTGGTGCAGGACGTCGCCTACTACTCGAAGGCGGCCCTATACGACGCATTCAAGGCGTGGCGCGACGGCGGCCCCACCTGCTCTGGCAGATTCGACGAGAAGGGTGTCTGGAAACCCAACCTGA
>CAYYBU010000191.1:0-635 GCA_964469945.1 uncultured Planctomycetaceae bacterium | reverse complement strand
ACACTCGGACCACTCGCTACGACCAAGGCGGCAAGAACATTACCGGCGTGGGGCGCGTCTTTGACACCAGGATCTTTGAGGGCAACGTCTGGGGCTTGCAGTGGTTCGCCAACGACATCTGCCCGAAGGGCCTGTTCCCGCAATACTACAAGCATGTCGGCGAAAAATGCATCGCGGTGCGGGCGGCGGACGTGCCAACCGAAACCAAACTCCTGATGCAGGAGTTCAAGCTGGCAAGGTCAGGCCAGCCCTACACGTCGCCAGCTACCGGCGTCTGGAGTCGGCCCGGCCCGAAGCGCGGACCGCTGACGGCCAAGCTCACCGATGGTTCCGTGGTGACGTACTCATGGTACCGCTTTGTCGATCAACCCTCCTTCCAGCAATACCACTGGAGCGCCCAAAAGAAGGCGAAGTTGCAGGTGCTGGTGGAGAAGCTCCATGCGCGCTGGCCGATGGACCGCGACTACATACCCCCTCCCACCCGCGGAAAGCTGGTCTCGCTCGATCCGGCCTTGCTCGTGACGCCGCCCGAAGGCCTGGAAGTGGGCTACGTGCCCATTGTAACGCGACAATCCGCACCATGATATGCGCACGAGCACAGAACGTCTTTCCGGCCTTGCCCGTTCCATTCATAG
>CAYYBU010000190.1:2571-6077 GCA_964469945.1 uncultured Planctomycetaceae bacterium | reverse complement strand
TGTGGACGGCCAACCAGGTACGGGCATCGGCTTTGCCGGGGCAGATTTGCCGGCGGATGGTGGGGTCGAAAATTTCCGCGCCCCCGCCGGGCAAACTGCTCAGGCCGACGGCCATCAGGGTTTCCAGCACGGCGGGGTCGGGCCGCTGGGCGATCCGCGACATCCAGTCGATCTCGACGGCCGTGAAGGCCTTCAGGTGCAATTGCGGATAGGCCTCGTGCAAGCGGCGCAGGATGCCGACGTACCAGCCGAACGGCATGGATGGATGCACGCCGCCGACGATGTGCATCTCGGTACAGCCGGCGTCGACCGCCTCCTGGCCGCAGTCGAGGATCTCCTGGTCGCTCATCACGTAGGCACGGGAGTCGTCGGCGTCGCAGCTATAGGCGCACAGCGCGCATTGATAGAGGCAGACGTTGGTCGGATTCAAATGAGCGTTGATGTTGAAATAGACCACATTGCCAACCCGGCGTTGGCGGACCAGATCGGCCAACTCGCCGACCTGGTGCAGAGCGACCTCGGGCGAGAACAGCAGTAGGCCGTCGGCGGCCGACAGACGCTGGCCTGCTTCGACCTTGGCGCGGATCTGGTCCAAGCTGGAAGCGCTCGTTTGCACGGGCATCAATCGTCTCCTACGTAGTAGGCACACGCCGTGTGCCGTAATGAGCGAACGGCACACGGCGTGTGCCTGATACCATTCCTTACCACAACAAATCAATCACGCCGACTGCCAGCAGTCCCAGGCTGACGATCGCATTGACCTGGAAGAACGCCCGGTTCACGCGCGTCAGGTCGTCCGGACGCACCAGGCAATGCTCGTAGATCAGCAAGCCCGCCATGACGGTCACGCCGGCCAGATAGACCCAGCGGAAGCCGTCGTAGACCAGCGGCATGACCGCCAGCAAAACGACCGTGCCGGCGTGGCAGGCGGCCGCCAAGCGGAGCGCCCCGGCCACGCCCAGCCGGGCCGGCACGCTGCGAAGTCCCATCTTCACGTCGAACGCATAATCCTGGCATGCATAAATCATATCAAAGCCGGCAACCCAGAGCATGACGGCCCCGGCCAACAGCACGGGTGGCCAAGCGATCTCCGCACGAATGGCAACCCAGGCGGCCAGCGGCGCCAACATCAGGGCCGCCCCGAGCCAAAAATGGGCCAACACCGTAAAACGCTTCGCGTAGCTGTAACCGAACAGGAACATCAACACTGGCACCGAGGCATACAGCGGCAGCCGGTTGTGCGGCAGAAACAGCAACGTGCCGGCCACGAATCCCAGCGAGCAGGCCAGCGTGAACAGCACCACGGCGCCGGCGCCAAGGATGCCGGCCGGCAGATGCCGCAAGCGCGTACGCGGGTTCAACGCGTCCAGTCGCCGGTCGACCAGGCGATTGAAGGCCATCGCGGCGCTGCGGGCGGTCACCATGCAGACCACGATGCCCAGCAGGTCGAGCCAGCGGAACGGCACCGGCGGCACGCTACGGCGATTGGCGGCCCACGCCATCGCGGCCGCCAACAGCGCAAACGGCAGCGCGAACAGCGTGTGGCTGAAGCGGATCAGCTCGAGTAAATGGCGGATGCGACGAAACATAGGATCGGGCGAGGAACAACTTTCGGGCTTAGCCACGTGGCTTCCTTACCCCCCCCAACGTTGAATGAGCGAATTCTGCACGCCCAGTTGATCGCAGATGCGCGCGACGACGAAATCAACCAGGTCGCGGATCGACTTGACGCCGTGGTAGAAGCCCGGCATGGCGGGCAGGAGAATGGCGCCGTTTTCGGCCGCCCGCTTCATGTTGTCCAGCATTGTCATCGACAGCGGCATTTCCCGCGGCACCAGGATCAGCTTGCGGCGCTCTTTCATGTGGACTTCGGCCGCGCGGTGAATCAGGTTGGCGCTGGTGCCGTGGACGATCGCGCTGAGGGTGCCGCTGGAACAGGGGCAGATCACCATGCCGTCGGTGAGGAAGGAACCGCTGGCGATGGCGGCCAGGTAATCGCGGTAGTGATAGTAGTGCAGTTTGCCGTCCTCGCCGGAGCCGACGGCCAGCACGTTGCTCGAGTCGCTGGAAATGCCCGCCAGATTGCGGATGTTTTGCAGTTTGCGGTCCTTGGGGCTCGCGCCGGCGTCGAGCATGAGCATGGCGGGAGTGAAGTTGTCCAGGTCCACCGTCAGGTCGAGTTCTTGTTTCAGCACGGCTTGGGCCGCCGGGCTGATAACCAGATGGATGTTGCAGCCGGCCGCGGAAAGGACCTCCAGCAGCCGAATCGCGTAGGTGACGCCACTGGCGCCGGTGATGGCGATGACGATGTTTCGCTTCATGACGGTTTCCTCCCCATGTACAAGGTACAGACGCCCAGGGTGAACGCGCGATAGCGAGTTTCCTGCAGGCCGGCGGCCCGCAGACGCCGCTGCATTTCCTCGCCCTGGGGGAACTGCACCACACTGGCCGGAAGATAATTATAAGCTCCCTGCCGATCGTGAGCTAGCACCCGGGCCACGCCGGGCAATACGCGGCGGAAGTACCAGCCGTACAAGGCCCCCAGCGGCCAGCGCCTGGGGGTGGAGAACTCCAGCACCGCCACCTGTCCGCCGGGCCGGCAGACGCGGACCATCTCGCGCAGCCCGGCGTCGGTGTCGCTAACGTTGCGCAGCCCGAAGGCCACGCAGACGATGTCGAAAGTGTCCGCGGCAAAGGGCAACCGCAGGGTGTCTGCTTCCAGCAGCGCAATCCGCTCGGCGGCCCCGGCGCGGCGGCATTTGTCCCGCGCGATGGCCAGCATGGGACGGCAGAAGTCGGTGCCGACGATCCGCACCTGCGGACCGCTGCGACGCCAATAGGCCAAGGCCAGGTCGCCCGTTCCCGTGCAGATATCGAGAATCAGCTTGGCATCGTCGCCCGGCGGCGCCAGGCGGACGGTGCGGCGCCGCCAGCGCCGATCGATTCCCAGCGAGAGCAGGTGGTTGAGCAGGTCGTAACGCCGTGCGATCTGGCCGAACATCTGGCGGATGCGGGGGGAAGATTTGTCGAGCAACGCCATTTACGATGGCTCCGGGCCCAGGCCATATTCGGTCCAGCGGCCGCTGACCGACTGGCAGGTCGCTTCACTCCGCGCGGCGGACCGCAGCGCGGGACCGGCCTGTTCGTCGGGCAACTTCGCGGTGGCATCGATGGCCAACCGATGGCCCAGCGTGCCGGCCGGGGTGGACGGATCGAGCGAGTCGGGCGGGCCTTGCTGCGTGAACAGGTCGCGGCCCGGCGCGACGTGGTCGGCGATCGCTCGCAGCACTTGGCAACGATCGCGGACATCGACCTCCGCGTCCACTACCACCAGCAGCTTGGCGAACATCAAGGGTCGCAGTCCCCAGGCCAGGGCGGCCACGCGGCGGGCCTGCCCGGCATAGCTCTTGCGGATCGAGAGCACGGCCCAGTGGCGCGCGGCGCCGAACAGGGGCAGATCATAATCGACCAACTCCGGCATTCGCTGCTTCAAGAGCGGCAGAAAG
>CAYYBU010000190.1:0-2561 GCA_964469945.1 uncultured Planctomycetaceae bacterium | reverse complement strand
CAACTCCGGAATGGTCAATTGCACCAGTGGCAGGAAGATCCGCGACAGGGCCGCATCGATGGTGGCGGCCTCGTTGGGCGGCGGGCCGGGCAGCAGCGCCCAGTAGATCGGATTGGCCCGCTGCGTCACGGCCGTAACGTGCAACAGCGGCGTCTGCCGGGGCCGGCCATAATAGCCCAGCGGCGTCGGCAGCGGCCCGGCCTCCACCAGCGGCTCGGCCGGATCGACGTAACCTTCCAGCACGATTTCCGCCTCGGCGGGCACCATCAGATCGACACTCCGGCAGGGGACCACGTCCAGCGGCTTGTCGCGCAACAGTCCGGCCAGCACGAAGGTGTCCAGTTGCGGTGACCACGGCGCCGCGGCCGCTAGCACGCTGGCCGGATCGCCCCCCAAGACCACGGCGACGGGCATCCGCTGGCCGCGCCGCTCATACTCTGTCCGCAGTCGGGCCGGCTCGTCGTGGGCGGCCCAGCAGACGGCCAGGCGGTCGCGCCCCAGCGGCAGCAGATCGTAGCGGCCGGCCACTTGTTGGTGGGAATCGGGCTCCGCGGTATACACGGCGGCGGCACAAATGGCCGCCGCGGCGTCGGGGGCGGCTTGCAGCAGCGGCAAGACGGCCAGATCGACGTCGCTGGCCAGCCGGACGATCTGCTGGCAGGCCCCCGCCTTGACGTGCCGCGGCAGCAGATTGCCCAGGGCCGCACCCGGCGAGGCAGCCCGCAGCCGGTCGAGCCAGCCACCCGGCTCGGCCGTGTGCAACAAGTGAGCGATGCGCTGCGCGATATCGTCCAGCTTGGCCACGCCCAAGGCCCGGCAGATGCGGCCTTCGCTGCCCAGCAGATTGGTCAGCACGGGCATGTCGTGTCCGCGCACCGCGGCGAAGAGCAGGGCAGGGCCCTCGCTGCGGCTGATGCGCGCGGTGATTTCGGCGATTTCCAGCCGCGGATCGACCTCGGCCTCCACGCGGACGAATTCCCCGGCGTGGCCCAAATCCTCGATAAAATCGCTCAGGCAGCGGTAGGGCATGGGGGGGCTCTTGGGTCAGCGGGTACACTGGAGTATTCTAATGGAGGACGAAGGACGACGGAAGGCCGCAGTCAACTTCCCCAAATCGTAGGTCAGGCTGTGCCTGACACTATCCAATCTTTCCAATCTGTCAGGCACAGCCTGACCTACGGTCCAAATCCCCAAATCCCTGAATCCCCAACCCCATGCCCCACGTACTCAACGTCTACGCCCTGCCCAAACTGGTCGATCCTGCGGAACTGGCCGGGGGCACGGTGGTCGTCATCGATGTCTTGCGAGCCTCGACCGCCATCATCTATGCCATCGAGGCCGGGGCCCGGGCGGTCGCGCCCTGCCTGGAAGTGGCCGACGCCCGGAAGCTTGCCAAACAGCTTCCCCCGGGCCAGTTCGTCTTGGGCGGGGAGCGGCACGGTTTGCCGATCGAGGGGTTCGACCTGGGCAACTCGCCCGAGGACTATACGGCCGCGGTGGTCGGCGGCAAGACGGTCGTTTTCACCACGACCAACGGTACGCGGGCGATGCTGCACGCCCGGCAGGCCGCCCGCGTCTTGATCGGGGCCTTCGTCAACGCCACGGCCGTGGTGGCGCAGTTGCTCGGCCAGGAGCAGATTCATCTGTTGTGTGCCGGCACGGATGGCCAGTTCAGCGAGGACGACATCCTCGTGGCCGGTCTGCTCGTGGAGCGTTTGGAGCGGTTGGGGGGGATGATGTATCTGCAAAACGCCCAGGCCATTACAGCCCGGGAGTTCTGGCGGCACAGTTTCGCCCTGCCGCAGGCATTGGGGGCCGAGCCCTTGCCGGCGGAAGTGTTGGCGGCCGCATTACGAGAGGCTCCCGGCGGGCGGAATCTGGTCGAGATCGGCCTGGACGCCGACATTCTGGCCGCCGCTCACATCGATCGGTTCCAGGCCGTGCCGGAGTTGGATACGGGGGATTTTCAGATTCGATAACAGCGGGGCCATATTAATCGCAAAAAGCTACTCGTCCTTGCTGTTTGCAGTTGTCGCCCTTGTCGTTTGGGCATTATTTCGGCCCGGTTTCTACTATCGTGTCTCCCCCCTGTGTCGCTCGCACCCGCTCTGGTAGTCTGCCCGCCGATGGAGTAGACTGGTTGGTTTATTCTCGAAGGCGGTTAACAAAATCAAAGCGACCTCAACCCTGGCCCCTCTCCTGCCTGTCGCGAGCGACAGCAGGGCGAGGGGAGGAAGCAGGTCGATCCCGAATCTCGTTCGTCCCCAACTGCGGAGCATGTTGCCAATTATGGAAATGGATCAACTGGTCGCCCTTTGCCGGCGGCGCGGCTTTCTCTTTCAGTCCAGCGAGATCTACGGCGGGTTGCAAGGCTTCTGGGACTACGGCCCGCTGGGGGTCGAGCTGAAACGCAACGTCCGCGAGGCCTGGTGGCACGATATGGTCACCGCCCACGATGAACTGGATCCCCCGGCCGGCGCCCCCGCAGCCTTCGAGATGACCGGCATCGACTGCTCGATCATCATGCACCCGCAGGTCTGGAAGTGCTCGGGCCATTACGA
>CAYYBU010000189.1:5838-6082 GCA_964469945.1 uncultured Planctomycetaceae bacterium | reverse complement strand
CCTACTGATCCCCTCTCGTATTCCCTCGAATCATGCGGAGCAAAGACCATGAGCGTCTCTTCCATCGGTGCGACTAATGGCGATCTGCTGCAACAGCTATTGCAGTCTCAGAAGCAAACCAGCGGCGCTGCCACCACGGCACAAACGGTCCCGGCCGACTCGCCGACGACCGACCCCATGATCGCCGTCCTGGAAGCTACCGGCCTCGACGCGACCGACGCCACCAGCCTCGACCAAAAGATCA
>CAYYBU010000189.1:114-5828 GCA_964469945.1 uncultured Planctomycetaceae bacterium | reverse complement strand
CGGCCAGGACCAGATACAGCGACAGGCCATGAAAACCGCCGAGAATTCCGGCGACACCAGCGATTTGAAGTCGGTCATCAGCGGAGCCGTCGATCAAACCCTTCAGGCCAATGGCATCGACCCCACGAAGCTCAAGCAGCAACTCGGCGCGATCGGCGGCCAGTCGCAACAGACCAATCCGCTGACCGCCGCCCTGGAAGCTACGGGCCTCAGTGCGGCCGACGCCACCAGCATCACGCAAAAAGTCCAGGCCGCCGTGTCCGCGGCCATCCAGGCCGCCCAAAGCTCCGGCAACACGTCCAACTTGCAGACGGTCATTAGCAATGCCGTCAATCAGGCCCTCGATGCCAATGGCGTCGATCCCACGAAGGTCGATCAGCAACTCAGCGCGGCAAACGGCCATTCCGGACATCACCACGGCCACAAAACCGGCGGCACGAGCGACTCCGATGCCTCCAGCAGCGGCACCTCGCAAACGTCCAACTCCGCCACGGCGCAAGTCGATCCGGCCACCGCGGCCCTGCTGGCGGAGCTTTGGGGCGCCCAGAGCGGCAGCACCACTCTGACCGGCTATCTGCTGGACGCGAAGCAATGATCATCGCGTTTCCTTGCCGGGGATAAGCCGGGCCATTATACTTACTGATAGTAATCGCCCGCTCATTTTTCCAAGGAGTGGAACACTCATGTCGCGACGTCTTGCCGCCCTCATCGGGGCGCTGCCCATATTGCTGAGCACGATCTTGTTCTGCCTCCCCGCCGCGGCGGTAGAAAAGACTGCGGAGGCTGAAAAACAAACCACTGTGGATGGGTCACAGCCCCCTTCCGAGGATGAGTATTATGAGATGTATAAGGTCCTCATCGACACGGTCGATCAGGTCGATCGCAACTACGTGAAGGAAATCGACCGGCGCGAGTTGATCGAGGCGGCCATCAAGGGCATCTTAACGAAGCTCGACCCCTATTCGAGCTATATCGGTCCGAAAGAATTGAGCAGTTTCCGCGCCGCGGTGGAAAATGAGTTCGGTGGCATCGGCATTCAGATCTCCACCGAGGATGGCGACGTGAAAATCGTCAGCCCGCTGTACGGCACCCCGGCCTACCGTGCCGGCCTGCTGGCGGGCGACTGGATCGTCGAAATCGACGGCAAGAGCACCGAAGGGATCCAGCAGGACGAGGCCATCGAACGCTTGAAGGGAAAAGAAGGCAGCACGGTCGCGCTGACGGTAATTCATGCGGGCCAGCCCAAGCAGCAGCGCGTCAAGGTGATCCTCAAGCGCGAACGCATCCACGTCGACACCGTGCTGGGTGATCGTCGCAAGGCCGACGACACCTGGAACTTCCTCCTCGATGCGAAGCAGCAGATCGGCTACATCCGCATCGCCGCTTTCAGCCGCGAGACGGCCGGCGATTTGCAGAAGGCCCTGCAACAATTGAAGGCCGGCAAACTGCGCGGCCTGATTCTCGATTTGCGTTTCAATCCGGGCGGCCTGCTCAGTTCGGCCATCGAAGTGAGCAACCTGTTCATTTCCAGCGGGCGGATCGTCAGCACCAAGGGCCGCAACACGCCCGAGCGCGTCTGGGACGCCCACAAGGAAGGCGTTTTCGAGGGCTTTCCCATGGTGGTGCTGGTCAATCGCTATAGCGCCAGCGCCAGCGAGATTGTCTCGGCCTGCCTGCAGGACCATCAGCGGGCGGTCATCATGGGCGAACGAACCTGGGGCAAGGGGAGCGTGCAGAACGTCATCGAACTGGAGAACGGCCGCAGCGCGTTGAAACTGACCACGGCGGCCTACTGCCGCCCCAGCGGCAAGAACATCCACCGCTTTCCCGATTCGAAGGAAACGGACCAGTGGGGCGTCATGCCCGACGCCGGCTACGATCTGCGCTTGAGCGACCAGGAAGTGGCCGCGCTGCTGACCGATCGTCAGCAGCGCGACATTCTGCGGCCCAATGGGGCGGCCCAAGGGCAAGCCACCGCGCCGGGCAGCCAGCCGGCCGCCAGCGACGCCACCATGCTGCCTTCGCGGCCGGCCGCCGGGAACATGCAGGCGGCGCTCGCCCGCGCACCGTCGGACCAGAAGCCCGTCAGCGATCCACCGCGGCGGATCCTGGCCCCGCCCAAGAGCGACGAGCCGTTCGTCGATCGGCAGTTGCAGATGGCCATGAAGTACTTGACGGACCAGTTGGCGCGGAACAAGTGAATATTCTGGCCCTGGAGAGCACCTGCGACGAGACGGCCGCCGCCATTCTCACCGACGCGCTGGTGGTGAAGGCCTCCGTGGTGGCGTCGCAGGACGAGTTGCACAAGCGGTTCGGCGGCGTCGTGCCGGAAATTGCCTCGCGGGCGCATTTGGAACGCATCCTGCCGGTGATTCACCAGGCCCTGGAGCAGGCCGAGATGACGCTGGGCGATCTGGATGCCGTGGCCGTGGCCAACACGCCCGGACTGGCCGGTTCGCTGTTGGTCGGGCTGGTGGCGGCCAAGGCCCTGTGCGTGGCCCGAAATCTGCCCTTGGTGGCGGTTAACCATCTACAGGCCCACATTTATGCCTGCCATCTGACGGCCGCCCCGCAGTCGGTCTTTCCCTGCATTGGGTTGATCGTCAGCGGCGGGCATACCAGCCTTTACCGCTGCCTGGGGCCACTGGACTTCGAGCTGCTGGGGGCCACCATCGACGATGCGGCCGGCGAGGCATTCGACAAAGTGGCCGCGATGCTCGGGTTGCCCTATCCGGGCGGGCCGGCCATTCAGCGGGCCGCCGCCAACGGCCATCGCAAGACCTACAGCTTCCCGCGTTCCTTCTACCAAGACGACGAGCGACTCGATTTCAGCTTCAGCGGCCTGAAAACGGCGGTGCGTTACACGGTCGCCGGACCGGGCCGACTCGATTTCACGCAGCTTGACTTGCCGCCCCAGCAGGTGGCCGATCTGGCGGCCAGTTTCCAGGAAGCGGTGGTCGATACGCTGGTGGACAAGGCCTTTGCCGCTCTGCGCCGCGTCGATCTACGCACGTTGTGCGTGGGCGGCGGCGTGGCGGCCAACAGCCGCCTGCGCGAACGTTTGGAGGAGGAAGCCCGCCACCGCGACGTCGAGCTCCACGTGGCCCCGTTGCGGCTCTGCACCGACAACGCCGTCATGGGCGCCATTGCCGTGGAGCGGCTCAAGGCGGGCTTGACCGAAAACCTCGATCTAGACGTCTATCCGGGCGTGCTCCGCAAGAGGAATTAGCCCGGATTTCTCGTCAGTTCGCGGTCGTTCACGCCGGTTTTTGTCGCCCGGAAATGCGAACCGCCGGCTCTCGCCAGCGGTTACCGGTGTACATCTCTTCTCTACCACGAAGCTACCCGGCAAGGATTCGAACCTTGAATGAGGGAACCAAAATCCCTTGTGTTACCATTACACCACCGGGTAAGTAATCGGTATCCTATTTTCTCTGGGCGATTCCGGCAAGAGGAGCCGCAATCATTTTTGAGCTTCTTTGCCGCGGGAATCCCTACCTCAGACGGGTGGGGCGGGCGTTGCCTCGCCAGGATAGTTTCCCATGGTCACGAATCTCCTTCAACACTTCGGGCTCGCGAAGGCGTATTCACCAACTTTCAAACTCGCGGCACGCCAAGCACGTCGAAGGGGTTGAGCACAGTTATTTCCGTATAGCGGGTAAAATGGGAATCGTTGAACGTCAGAAGTTTGGAGATCTCCCGCTCAACCATCAGAGCGGCCAGACGAGCGTCGTGGGTAGACTTGCCTGTCACTCTGTATCGGACTACCAGTTCCTTCCAGCGGGAGACGACCCCCGGTGGCTCTGGCTCCAGATCGAACTGCCGCTCGGCAGTCTCTACTTGCGCCACGGCAGCGGCGGGCGCGAGACCTAGACCAGGGTTGGGAGCGTCCTGCGGGCGGGTACAGACAACATACATTTCATACAACGCTTGCGGACAGGTCACCAAGTGCTCACGGTCGCGCTTGTGCAGAAGGGAAATAGCGTCCAAGGCCGGTTGCTGATGCGGGTGCCCGATCTGAATGAGCCGCAACAGGACATTGGTATCCACCAAGATCATTCGGTTTCCTCGTAGATACTCTCGCGGCCGTCATTAGCCGGACGGGTGATCCGCACGCCGTTGCTCGCCATTCGCTGGAGAGATTCGAGCCAATCGTCCACTTCCGGCGCGGCGGGGGGCTGATCGATGATGGTGATCCTCACCCGGTGTCCGCGGAACTCTGGCCGAGATACAAGCTCGTCCCAGCGGCCTGTCACCTCATTCGACATACAGGGCCTCCCCGACAGTGCTTACGTTCTTCGTGGCCACGAGTTGAAAGACGCACATTCATGCGCACGAATTTATTATACCCTCGGACCACGGGGAGGAACTGCCCCCAGTCCTCAGTGCCCGGCCATCCTACCCCTTCCAGCAGTGATTAGCAAGCAGCCACCGGAAGAGCCGGCAACTGGTCCTTGGGGAGTTCGTCCCCCGAGGATGCTCGCTGAACTGGCCGCGGGCCACTGTGGCATTCCGCCATTTATGGCGTAGTAGGCCATGCCAGGCGGTGTAGACGTTCTTATCCGCGCAGTCGTGTGCTGTGCCGTAGCTGCTCCCAACGCCACAGTCGCGACAAGCATCACATGCGTCCAAAGTGGTACAAGACGTCTTATATAGTGCAAAGATCGCATAAGACCCTTATTCTCCATATCAAGCAGAATGTCTGTTTTGACGATACCAAGCTATGTTCATTCGCCAACGCCGAGGAAATAAATCGTCTACGAAGCATGTTAGCGTTGCGTGTGACGGTGCATTTTCGGCGGGATGGCTAATGTACATGGAGTGCGCAGGACGAATGAGATGTGGGCTGAGTGAGCCTACACAACTATTAGACCAGGCCTTTTGGCCTAATCATTGTTCCCGTGGTGCTTGAAGGAGGCATGCAATGAAGAGAATGCTAGGTGTACCGCTGATCGCGGTGGTCTTGCTGGCAATCGCAGTCAGCACGGCCAATGCCTGCTACTGCGGCATCGCCCGATGCCGTTGCTGCAGCGAAGCCTGCTGTGAGTCGGCCTCGTGCTGCCCGCAACAGTGCTGCACGGTCATGAAGACCTGCAAAGAAGTGGTTTATGAGCAGCGCCAATATACCTGCTGCAAGAGGTGCTGGGAGCGGGTATGCGAGCCGCGGACGATCGAGTGCGTCAAGTACGTGCCCGAAACGTGCTACCGCGAGTGCTGCTACACGGTCTGCAAGCCGGTGTGGGAAACCCACGTGAAGGTTTGCAATTACACCGTGTGCAAGCCGGTTTGGGAAACCTGCACCAAGAATTACTGCTACACCGTCTGCAAGCCGGTCTGGGAAACCAAGGCCAAGGAGATTTGCTACACGGTGTGCAAGCCGGTGTGGGAAACCTGCACGAAGAACTATTGCTACACCGTCTGCAAGCCGGTCTACGAGACCTGCACGAAGAATTATTGCTACACCGTCTGCAAGCCGGTTTGGGAAACCAAGACCAAGCAGATTTGCTACACGGTGTGCAAGCCGGTTTACGAGACCTGCACCAAGAATTATTGCTACACCGTCTGCAAGCCGGTCTACGAAACCTGCACGAAGAATTATTGCTACACCGTCTGCAAGCCGGTCTGGGAAACCAAGACCAAGCAGATTTGCTACACGGTGTGCAAGCCGGTCTACGAGACCTGCACGAAGAATTATTGCTACACCGTCTGCAAGC
>CAYYBU010000188.1:0-6087 GCA_964469945.1 uncultured Planctomycetaceae bacterium | reverse complement strand
GCCACCGCGGCCGGCGCCCGCCAGCTCAATGCGGCGGACTTGGCGGAAATGAGCGACCATTGGTCCGTTGCCTCCGACGGCCCGCTGAAGCCCGTTCGCCCTTGGGCCGGCGTGCAACTGAAGAAGGATCCCCGCGCGGAGTTCCTTCCCGGCACCGGCGAACTGCTGGTGGAGCGCGCCGTGGGCCGGGGACGGATCGTCGTCTCGGCTTTCCGCCTTAGCGGCGCGGAACTGCTGGCTTGGCGCGGTTGGGACGGCCTGGTCAACGCCTGCCTGTTGCGGCGGCCGCCGCGGCGCATGGACGACCAATTGATCCCGGCGCCGACCGCGTGGGCCGACGCCGCCGCGCATCCGCATCCGCGCGACGCGCAACTGAACAGCCGGCTGCGTTTCTTCAGCCGCGATACGGGCGCCCGCTTCGACCAATATGCAACCGATCAATGCGTGCTGCCGGACAGCAACTTCGAGGCGACGCCCGGGCCGGGCGCGGCGGCGTGGAACGATTTCAATCCCGTGGCCAAGGCCGCCCGGCAGAGCCTCCAGCAAGCCGCCGGCATCAAGGTCCTCAATCGCATGTTCGTAGTCTGGATCGTGGCCGGCTACGTGCTGGTGCTGGTGCCGCTGAACTGGGGCGTCTTCCGCCTGCTGGGCCGCGTCGAATGGGCTTGGGCCGCCGCGCCGCTGATCGCCATCGTTTGCACGGTCGTGGTCATCCACATGGCCCAGCTCGACATCGGCTTCGTTCGCGCGCAGAACGAGATCGCCGTGGTCGAGCTGCACAACGACTATCCCCGCGCCCACGTCACCCGCTACATGGCGTTGTACAGTTCGTTGTCCACCGGCTACGGCTTTCATTTCGACGATTCCGGCTCGACGCTGTTGCCCTTTCCCACCAGCGACGCGCCGGGCGAGTTCCGCATGCTCGTGGGCGAAAGCTACGGCAAGATGACCTGCCGTCACGGCGACGATGCCAACATCGGCGGTTTTTCCGTCGGTTCCAACTCCATCGGCTTCGTTCACGGCGAGCAATGGATCGACCTCAGCCGGCCGCTCTCCATCACCATGCAGGCGGACGATCGTTTTCAAGTTGCCAATGCCACGCAGTTCAAGCTCCGCGACGCGGGCGTGCTCGAAAAGACCGCCTCCGGCAGCCTGCGGACCGCCTGGCTGGGCACCCTCGAAGCCGGCGCCAGCGCCGCGGGGCAGTTCGCGGCCGCGGACGGTCCTGACGGCAGCCCGCTGTGGGCAAGCCAGCGCGACCGCGAGTCGCGCACGACGGCCAACCCGTCCGCGGGCGAACTGAACGCCCGCCGCCTGATCGACCTGGCGCAGCGCAGCGCGGAGCTTCGTCCCGGCGAGATTCGCCTGGTGGCCTGGCTGGACGATGAGTTGCCGGGCCTGGCAGTCGAGCCGATTGCCTCGCAGTCGCGGCACGTGGCCCTGGTGATCGCGCATTTGGCCAGCGGCGCGGAAGACCCGCCGGGCCCGGACGTGGTGAAAGCAGAGACATATCCCCATGATTGAATTGATCAATTTCACCAAACGCTACGGCGACCTGACGGCCGTGGACGACCTGAACCTGAAGATCGAGCCGGGCGAGATGTTCGGCTTCATCGGGCCCAACGGCGCCGGCAAAAGCACCAGCATCCGCTTCCTGGCCACGCTGCTGAAGGCCACCGGCGGCGACGGCATCGTCAACGGCCATCGCGTCAGCAAGGCGCCGCTGGAGGTGCGGCGGAGCATCGGCTACATGCCCGACAGTTTCGGTGTCTACGACGGCATGAAGGTCTGGGAATTCCTCGATTTCTTCGCCGTGGCCTACCAGCTTCCCCGCAGCCGCCGCAAGCAGGTGATCGGCGACGTGCTCGATCTGCTCGACCTGACGGGCAAGCGCGAGGCCTTCGTCAACAGTCTTTCCCGCGGCATGAAACAGCGGCTCTGCCTGGCCAAGACGCTGGTCCACGATCCGCCGGTGTTGATCCTCGACGAGCCCTCCAGCGGCCTGGATCCCCGCGCGCGGATCGAGGTCAAGGCGCTGCTGAAGGAGCTCCGCAAGATGGGCAAGACGATCCTCATCTCCAGTCACATCCTGACCGAGTTGGCCGACTGCTGCACGTCAATCGGCATCATCGAGCGCGGCAAACTGCTGATGCACGGGCCGATGGAGGACGTCTATCACCGCATTCGCCGCAACCGCCTAGTGCGGATCCGCTTTCTCGACAAGCAGGAGGTGGGCCTGTCGATCATTCGCAGCATGCCCGAGACCCGCGACGTGCGGATCGAAAACGCCCACGTCGAGGCGGAACTGGCCGCCGACGACCAGCAGATGGCCGACCTGCTGGACAAGCTGGTGGCCGCGGGCGTGCGGATGACCTCCTTCGCCGAGAAGGAACCGACGCTGGAGGACGTTTTCATGTTGGTGACCAAGGGAGCCGTGGCGTGAAATGTAGCAGGCACACGCCGTGTGCCGGGGCGGGCGGCACACGGCGTGTGCCTGCTACACTGGAAAGCGATGGCTACTTGGGGTCGTGGGGACAAGTGCTATGTATTTGCTCGAAAATCCCGTCATGCAGCGCGAATTGCTGGTGAACCTCCGCATGGTGCGGGCGTTCGTGCTGCTGTTTGCCTACGTGGCCATGCTGGGCCTGGTGGTCTACGTGGCCTGGCCCAGCCAGCCGCGGCTGGATCTGACCACGCGGCCCCGCGAGGCCGAGCGGTTGGTCAATCTGTTCTTCCTGGGCCAGTACGTGCTCATGGCGCTGATGGCCCCCAGCTTCGCCGCCGGCACCATCACCGGCGAGAAGGAACGCCGCACCTACGAGATGCTGCTGGCCAGCCCCATGCGGCCCGGCGCCATCGTGCTGGGCAAGCTGGTGGCCGCGCTGTGCCACTTGGGCGTGCTGGTGTTCGCCTCGCTGCCGATCGTCATGCTCTGCCTGCCGCTGGGCGGCGTCTCGCCTTATGAAGTGCTGGTCACCTACGTGGCCATGGGGGCGTCGATCGTCACCTTCGGCATGATCTGCGTCAGCGCCAGCAGCTATTTCACGCGGACCATCGCCGCCCTGGTGGTTTCCTACCTGCTGATCCTGCCCATGGCGCTGTTTTGCATCTTGTGCTATTCGGTCCTCGACGGCATGGTGCGATTGGTGGTCGTGGGCGGCATCTTCCCCATGGGCTGCCTGGCCGGCTGCATCATGCTCTTCGGCGTCACCACGCGGCGGCTCTTGCACCCGCCCGACGTCGGCGCCGAGGCCAAGGAAGTCGTCGATCCGGACCTGGAGCAGAAGTCGGCCGTGGGCATGGTGATCCGCAGCGACCAGTTCCCCGACCGGCTGTTCGCGCCGCCCAAGCGGGTCGATTTCATGCAGGACCACGTCAATCCGGTCTACGACAAGGAGATGCGGAGCGAGTTGTTCGGGCAGGGGACACTCATGCTCCGCCTAGTCATTCAACTGAGCATGTTCCTGGCCCTGCCGCTGATGGCCGTCTGTCTCTACATCGATCCGCCGCTGGCCCCCTGGTATGTCGGCTACGTGGTGCTGTTCAACATGCTGGTGGGACCGGTCTTCTCGGCCGGCAGCATCACCAGCGAGCGCGAGCGCCAGACGCTCGAACTGCTGCTGACCACGACCGTGTCGCCCTGGCAGATCCTGTCGGCGAAGCTCTACTCGGGCTTGCGGATCTCCGGCGTGCTGACCAGTTTCCTGGTCTGGCCGCTGCTGTTGGCCTGGCTGTTGCCGCCCTGGACCTACTGGAACGACAGCCTCACCATCATCTCGTATTTGGGCATCATCCTGGTGAGCAGCCTGACCACGACGACGCTGGCGCTGTTCTGCTCGGTGGTGCTGCGGCGGACCTCGGTGAGCATGATGACCACGTACCTGGTGCTCATCCTGCTCTTTGCGCTGCCGGTGGCGGCCAAGGTGTTTGCCGACGTCTTCTTTCCTGCCGCCGACCACACGCTGGCGGCCACGGAGGTCTACACGGCGGTCCAGCGCGGCACGTGTACCAGTCCGCTGGCCGCGGCCTTCAGCCTGCCGTTGACTTTCGGCAAGACGGACATGGCGACAGGGCAGGGGGGCTATTGGTGGGAGTATACCGGCCTGTGTTTCTTCATCTTCTACACGGCACTGGACGTTCTGTTGCTGGGCTCGATCCTCTGGCTGTTCAACGTCCGCTGGCGGGTCAGCTCGTCGTAATGTACTCCTCACGCTCCGTCGTGATGCAATCCCTCACGGCGGAGCGTGAGGAGTACAACTTGGCGAAACCTCTGCCCATGAACGAAGCCGAAACCCAAGCAACACGCGATTTAAGTCATGCGTCCCTAGCGGTTCCCAAATGAAGACAATACGAAACACAGGCTTTGATGGTCGCGTTTTCCTGACCGCTGCCGAATGGGATGCGTTCTGCCGGCGTAAGCCAGTGCGATACGTCCACAAACGCAAAGAGTCTGTCTGTCAAGTGTGCGGCCTTCCACCGACGCATGCAAGGGCAATGGGACCGTCACTGATTCCCATCCGCCACGTTTGTTCCCCAGGGCGGCCCCTGCCGCAATGCCATTATGAGGAATCTCTAACCCCTGGCCCCAGCGTGCGATTGCGGCCGCGGCGCTTGGCCTCGCGGAGCGAGGCGTCGGCCGCCGTGTAGAGATTTTCGGGGGAGGGCAGGGGGGAGGCCGTGCCGTTGCACTCGGCCAAACGGTAGCCCGCACTGGCGGTCAGTTGCGGCAGCACGGTGCGGGCGAAACGCGCCGGCAACGAGGCGCGGACCCGCTCGATCACCGCCGCGGCCACCTCCTCGTCGGGAACCCAGAGCAACAGGCCGAACTCGTCGCCGCCGAGCCGGGCCACGAAATCGTCCTGCCGCAGGTTGTCGTAGACCGCCTGGGCCGTGGCCCGCAACACCTCGTCGCCGATGGCATGGCCGTGAATGTCGTTGATCTGCTTGAAACGATCGAGGTCGAGGATGGCCAGGCAAAGCTGGCCGCGGGAATTGGCCGGGGCCGCGGCGCGTTCCTGCAAGGTCGCATCCCACGCCCGGCGATTGGGCAGCCCGGTAAGCGGGTCGGTCAAGGCCTGGACGGACAATTTGCGCTGGATTTCGGCCGCCTGGCGTTCGCGGCGGCGGAGCCGGACGATCTGCACGAGCAATTGGCAGGCCAGACGCAACTCGCGCGGCGCGCAATCGGCCGGCAGCCGCGCGTCGCCCGGGCCGTCGTCGCCGATGCGGACCACGGCCGGATCGCCCGCCTCGCGAATGCCGATCTCGGCCCGATCGGTGACGATCAAGTCGGGCCGGGGGTGGGCGGCCTCCGGCATCGCTTGCCAGACGGTGGTCTCCGGGCCCGCCAAGACTTGCGCCCAGTGCTGGGCCGTTTCCGGCTGCCGGGCCAGAATCAGGATCGTAGTGGGCGAAGGTGCATCCATACGGGTGATTATAACAGCGCACGCGGAAAGGGTCAGGTCCGGGTATCGGGCCACTTTCCTCCGCGGGCGGTTTCCACTAGAATCATCCGCAGGTCCAACGCAAAGGGGTCAGGTCCATGTTTTCGGACTAGGTTTTGCCCGGAAGGCAGGGCCTTTGAGCCGAAAAATGGACCAGACCCCGGACTTTGCAGTTCTCCTAGCAGGGCAGGGCAGGGGGGGAGCCTTTTCCATGGCCACGAATCCAGAAACCACGAAACTCGATTGGGACGCCGTGCCTGCCGCGTGGACGCGACGGCATCTGCTGGGCTTGGAGGAGCTGTCGGCCGAGGAAATCACGCTGATCCTCGATACGGCCATGCGATTCAAGGAGATGGTCGCCCGCGGACAGCGCAAAATACCGCTGTTGACCGGCAAGACCTGCGCCAACCTGTTTTTCGAGAACTCCACGCGGACACGGAGCAGTTTCGGGCTGGCGGCCCGCCGGCTGGGGGCCGACACGCTCGATTTTTCCGCCTCGACCAGCAGCCTGTCCAAGGGCGAGACCTTCATCGACACGGCGAAGAATATCGAGGCCATGGGGATCGACGTCATCGTGGTGCGGCATCGCACGCCCGGCACGCCCCACCTGCTGGCGCAGAACCTGCAATGTTCGGTCATCAAC
>CAYYBU010000187.1:0-6108 GCA_964469945.1 uncultured Planctomycetaceae bacterium | reverse complement strand
GCTGCCGATCACCGCCGAGACGGCCGCCATGACGATGGCCGTACCCAAGAGCATCGCCAGCGCCGGGGGGCCAGCCATGCGGCCGGAAAGTCCCGCCCACACGAGATCGGCGCCCAGCCCATCCATGCTGAAATCGACGGCGATCCAGGCGGCCAACGCGGCGGTCAAAGCGACCAATATCGTTTGCGACTGGAGGAACCAGCCGCTGGGTGCGGAAAGAGGACAGTCCCATTGTCGGCGGACGAAAAGTGGGACAATCCCCACGTGTGCCGGGGCGGTCAGCCAACTGGCCACGGCCGCCAACAGCACGAAGCCAGCCAAACCGTTGACCGCCGCCCAACAGAGCATGTGCGCCGTGAGGAAATCCTGGTTCCAAAGCACCATGCCGAGGGCTGTCAGGCCAAGGCCATAGAGCAGCGGCAGGGCAACGGAAGCCGAACGTTCGACCAGGCACAGCACGGCCGCGGTGGTTGCGGCAGCCAGCGCGATCCAGTCGAGCCGCTGGATGCCGAGGTGCGGACCGCCGCCGAGATCGCTCCAGAGTGCGACCGCGACGATCACGCCCGGCAGGATCGCGCTCGACCGGGCGGCCCAATGTGCGGCGCCGGTATGGCGGAGCCACGACGTTCGCCCGTAAGGGGACATTCCCAGCAGTAGCCAGAGGGCCGACCCGATCGCCAGGCACACGGCGTTGGTTTCGATTAGAGTGCTGAGTTGTTCCGGAGTCCAGGCCGCGGCAGGATGGACGCCCGGCCCCCAGGCCCACCAGAGCAGGACGCCGGCCAGGTTGACCAACGGCAGGTAGAGCCAGACCAGCGCCGCCTGCCGCAGCCACAGGGCGGCCATGACGGTCACCAGCGCGATGGTCGTCACCGCGCGGACCGACCACCAGGGTCGCAGCGGGTCGTCGAAGCCGTGCAGCACGGCCAGCGCGACGCTCAGTCCGCCCAACAGCAGGAGCCAGTTCTGCACGCCTGCTCGGCCGATTTTTGGCCCCGCCGCCTCGCGGCGGGGGCGACCCAGGATGCCGATGCCCAGCAATATCGTGCATGCGGCGGCCAAGGCGGCCACAAGGATGTGATACGTCAGCCACGGGGCGCCGCAATACATGGGCGGTTGGAACCGTGCCACGGCACAGGCCGTAAGCACTCCGACGCCCAGCCCGCTGCCACCCAGCACATGGATCAGGTTGCCCGGCACGGCTTTGACCAAGTAGCAGGCGGCGGCGATCATCGCCAGGGCCAGCGCGATCCAACCCGCTGCGGCGCCCAGTTCATTCATCCACTGGGGCAGCCCGGCCGGCCACTGGACCAGCCACCAGACGGGCGCGGCCAGCAGCACGGCATTGGCGGCCAGTGGTAAGCCGATCTGGAGGGCCAGCAAGGGGCTTTCGGCCAGACTTCGCGCGCCGAGTTGATAGAGGCGTTTCCGCGCGGCCAGCCAGACCAGCGCCACGGCCGCGCTGGCGATGATGTTGGCCTGGACCAGCCGCAGCCACCAGGTCTCGAAGGCGTGCTGCTGAATCTGCTCGAAGTAGCAGACCACCAGCGACGCGGCCAGGTTGACGCCCAGCGCGGCGGCGAAGGCCCAGCCCTCGCGGCGTCGCCAGACGGCCATGGTGGCGCCGGCCGCGCTGGCCAGTGCGATGGCCGCCGCCGCCCAGAGCTTCTCTTCGGGCGCGTGCCACAGGGCGGCCTTCAGTCCCAGCAACACGGCGGGAATGGCCGCCGCCCGGACCCAAACGGCCGCCATCCGCAGCAGCGCTTGCGGAGGTCCCGCCGCGCCAGGAAGCGTGCGGAGCGATGCGGCCCACCAGGCCGCCGCCGCGACGACGACCGCATAGGTCGCCCAGCCGAGCATCAGCGTGCGATAGCCCCAGACGGGATCGACGTTGAGGTTCCAAAGGACGTTGAGACCACCGACCGTGCAGGCCAGCAGTGCCAGGGCCGCCATGCCGAACATGCCGACCGCGTCCGCCCGCAGCCGGCCGCGCAGTGCCAGGGCTGCCAGCGGCAACGTCAAGGCGATCCAGCCCAGCGGCGTCCCCGCCGTAATGCTCCAGGTCTGCCAGCCCAGGGGCAGGAAGATCAAAGTGGCCAGGGCCAGGCCGATCAGCACCAGGTTGCCTAGCCAGGCCATACCGATCTGCAAGTTCATCAAGAGGCGCGGTCTGGCCGTTCCCGGGGTTTCGCGCCACACGTCGAGTCGTTTCCGCGCGACGAGCCACGCCAACGCCCAGACGGCGGCCGCGATCGTGGCCCATTGCACGAGATGAACGAGGAAGGCGATGTCCAGCGGATCGCCGGCCAGCTTGGTTCGCAAGCTGTAGCCCAGCACCACGGCCATTTCCAGCACCAGGCCGCCGAAAAAGGCATAACCCGCCGAACGCTCGCGGATGGCCAACGCGACCAGACCTAGCGTCACCAGCACGAGCGGCGCCAGATAGGACCAGGTCGGGCCGAGCCGCGCCAGCGTCGTACCGGGCAGTGGCCCGGCGGGCACGGTGCCGCCCAGTTGGAATGTGGCGGCCACCAGCGTAACGGCGAGCACCGGCAGCGCAAGGGTCGCCAGTACGACCATATGGGAGAGGGCGACCGCCGACGGGCCGACGGCCACTTTCATTGCCGCTCGCTGGCACCATGCCGCCAACTGCCGGCGGCAGCAGATTGCCGTCACGCAGACGGCGAACATGATCGCCCACCCCCAACGCAGCGCGGAGGCCACGGCCAGCGCGCCGCAGAAGCGACCGCCGGCCAACAGCGGCAGCGTGCCGGCCAACGCGAGCAGGCCCAGCAACTCGACGTTGTCCCACCGTTCCCACAAGGCCGCTGCCAGCATGATCGCCAGGGTGACCAAGAGAATCCAGCCCGCGGGGCCGAAGGTGTTCAGGACGCCGGGCGGCGAGACTCCGCCGCCAACCAGTTCGCGCAGGATCTCGATCGGCACGAGGCACGCCAGCGGCACCACGAACTGCCCGAGGGCCACGGCATTGCGGACGATGCGGTCCACGGTCCAGCGCGAGTCGATCAGGTGGGCTGCCCGGCCTCCGGTCGCTCGATCCACGATTCGCGCGGCGATCCAGACGATCGACAATAGCCCCAACGAGATGCCGTAGGCTTGGAGGTTCCGCGGATCGAGCACGGCGTGGCTGACGTTGGCCAGGCGTTCCAGCAGGTTGGGGGCGTCCGGCAGCGCATGACGGCCGACGACCCAGCCGACCTGCTTGAGCCAGATCGTGGTCGCCACGAGGGCTCCGGCGGCCAGCGCCGCCTGGTGGGCCGCAAACAGCACGGCCGAACGCCGCCGCCACGCCAAGACCAGCCAGATGACGGCTAGCCACGGATAACAGATGCCCAGCCAGGTGGTGCCGGCACTGCGGGCGAAGGCCAACGCCGGCAGGACCAGTAGCGACGAGAACAGAGCGGAATCGGCCAGGGGTCGGCCGATCGCGTGCCGCAGGGCCTCGCCCGCGTCCTTCTCCCGGGCGGAGACGAGCCGTTCGATGACCAAGGCGGCCAGCAACGTCAGCGTGGCGTGCGCCAGCGGGGCCACCGTCCAGGTCCAGCCCATCTGATCGTTGATATTGAAGTAGTTGAAATTGAGCGCGTGGACCATGCCGGCCAGCGCGACGAGCGAGCCGGCCCAGGTCCGCCATGCGGACCGGTATGCCCACGCCATCAGCATGAAAATGGCCGTCAACAGCACGGTCGTAGCAACCGGGACCGGATCGGCCACGATCGAATCGGCATCGAACCAGCAGGCGGCCACGGCCGTCGCGAGGCCCAGTGCGGCCAGAATCTCGGCCACGTGCGTCAGCGGGTTCTGGTAGAGACCCTCCAGCGGGCGCCGGCACGGTGCTTTTTTCGCGGCCGACTCCAGGATCGCGAGATTGCGTCCGACCGGCTCGACATCAACCGCCAGGAACCGGGACAACCGCAAGACCGGATCGTCCCACGGGCAGCGAAAGAGCCTGTGCAGCACGGTCGCGGTCACAGCCATGACCAGCGACTCGCCGGCCAGCACCAAGGCCCACAGCGGCCCGAACGGATGCGGAGACGGTATTCCGGCCAGCAGCCACCACAACGGCGCGGCCGCCAGCAGCGCGAGGCCCAGGTAGCTCAGCTCGGCGCGGCGCCAGCGGGCCACCAGCCCCAGGCTGCCGGCGCCGTAGATGCCATAAAGCACGGCGGCGCGCAAGGCATCGTCGCCGCCCTGGCGGAGACCATGCACGGTGACCAGCGACAGCCCGGCCAGCGCCACCGCGGCACATCCGCGCATGTAGATCAAACCGTGCCGGCGATACCCGGCGCGGGCGAGCCCTTCGGAAACGGCTGCCAACACGACGAACAGGCCGGCCAGGGCGGTGCCGCTACGGGCGCTGATCGTCCAACGCAGCATATCGACGCCCGAGACGAGGCCATCGACCACGGCCGAGTGGCCGGTCGCCCAATGGAAGGCCGTCAGATGGGCCAAGGCCGCGCAGGCGATGGCCCCGGCGTGCAGCAGCGGCAGCCGCCAGCGGAAAGCGGCAAAGACCAGCACCGCCGCATCGAGCAGGCCGGCGGCGATGAGCCACTCGGGCTGTGGCCAAGCCAGGCCCAGGCCGGCCACCATCGCGACCATAGCCAACAGGGCCAAGGTCGTACCCGCCAGGCGATAGGCCGCCAGCGCTGGCTTGCGGCCCGTGCCGCAATGGACGGTCAACCCGACCGCGAGCATGGGCACGGCCGCCATCGTTACCAGGGCCGACATTCGTTGCAACAGCACGCCGAGCCGCGCCGCATGGATTGACAGGTCGATCATCACGCCGACGGCCGACGCCATGGCGAAGGCGGCCACGCCCAGCAGCGTGAACAGGCGGCTTGCTTCTGCGGCGTCGATGGGCACGCGGCCGCGGCGCGCGCCCGGGCTGCGCGGCAGTTGGTGGAGATAGATCGCCACGGACACCGCACAGATGGCGACGCTCAGGCCGCCGACGCCGAGCATCTTCCAGGCCGTCGCGTCGGCGTCGATCGTCCGCGCGGCGATCAGCACCATGGCCGCATTGCCGATCACGGCCGCCGCGACCAGCCAGCCGCCGCGGCCGACGAGCACTTGGGCCGCCATGCGCACCAGCAGCATGAAAATGCCCAGCGCGACGATCTCGGCGATGAGCGTCAGCCACGTCCAGTGGTCCTTGGAAAGACCGGCCATGGCCACAAAATTCAACGGCACCAGCAAGGTGGCGATTACGAGCATGCCCTGGCTGGTCGAGTCGAGCTTCCAGCGATAATGGGCGTACAGGCCGACGCCGAACACGGCCGACGAGACGGTCACGAAGAGGAAGAAGGGGAAGTAGGGAATCTTATCGAGCGTTTCCCAAAGGCTGACCACCAGGGCGATCGAGGAGCTGACGAACAGCAGCCC
This sequence comes from uncultured Planctomycetaceae bacterium, assembly GCA_964469945.1. Taxonomy (GTDB): domain Bacteria; phylum Planctomycetota; class Planctomycetia; order Pirellulales; family Thermoguttaceae; genus CAYYBU01. The sequence continues at coordinate 702 of CAYYBU010000187.1, read as the reverse complement.
GCCGATCAACTCGCCCCAACGGATGTTCCGCTGTTCCATGAAGCCGGAGAGCATTTCGGTCCAGGGCTTCGACGGCGGGGCCGGCGGCTTGGGTGCGATCGGCGCCGGCCGGGGCAGGACGGATGCCGGCTTGGGTGCGACGGACACCGGCCGGGCGACCGCGGGCGACGGTGTGCCACTGGCTCTGCCAGTGCTTTGGCTGCCAACCGGGGTAATCTCCCGAGACTGGCCAACACTGCTGGACAAGCCGGGCACTACGCCTTGCGTGGTCGTGGCACCCGGCGCCGCGATCTCCGGCTGCACCACTTCCGCCAGAATGATGGGCGTCTCGGGCGGCGGTGGTGTGCCACTGGCTCTGCCAGTGCTTTGGCCGCCAACCGGGGCAATCTCCCGAGGCCGGTCAGCACTGCTGGACAAGCCGGCAGTGACGCCCGGCGCGAGCAACCCTTGGCGATAACGTTCCAGCCGGGCCAGCAGGTTGTCGACCGTCTCGGCCTTCATGGTCCCATTGGCGCGAAAGCGCCGCAACTGGCGTTCGACCACCAGCAGATCGGCCAGTTCGGCGGCCATGAGATTGTTCAGCGCCTTGCCGCACCATTGGCAGCGGTCCTCCCCGGTCGTAAGCCGGTTGCAATAGACGCACTTGTGTCCCGTGGGCTTGCTGTCGCTATCGGAGATGGCGCGGGACAGGGCGGCCAACAT
>CAYYBU010000186.1:0-6124 GCA_964469945.1 uncultured Planctomycetaceae bacterium | reverse complement strand
CGGTCGCCTTTGCTTCAATAAAATTGCTCAACTTATTCTTTTACAGGCTCTAACCGGCCATGTCGGCGCGCATCTCCATGAGCCGCTCACCCGCTTCGCCGCGGACGAACTGCGCCACGCGGCGCTCGGCTGCCGAGTCCAAGTGGTCGGGCGGCCCGTCGTAAATCACTTGTGGCTCGTCGCCACGGAGCCGCGACAGCGGATAGAGCATCACCACCCGGCCGGCCACCTTCCGCGCCGTGCGCATGTCGTGCGTCACCACCACGCTGGTCACCGGATGCTGCTGCCGCGTCTTGAGAATCAATTCGTTGATCACGTCGCTCATGATGGGGTCCAAGCCCGTGGTGGGCTCGTCGTAGAGCATGATTTCCGGCTCCAGGGCCAACGCCCGGGCCAGCCCCACGCGCTTGCGCATGCCGCCGGAAAGCTCGGCCGGCTTCTTGCTCACCACGCTCTCGGGAAGGCCGACTTCGGCCAGCCGCGATAGCACGACGTGGCGGATCTCGGCCAGCGTCTTGGCCGTATGTTGCCGCAAGGGAAAAGCTACGTTCTGCGCCACCGTCATGCTGTCGAACAGGGCCGCCTGCTGGAAGAGAAAGCCGAAGCGGATGCGCTGTTCGGCCAAGCGCCGCTCGCTCAATTCGGCCAGGTTCCGCCCGTCGAAAAAGACCTTGCCGCGGGTGGGCCGCAGCAGGCCGACCAGCACCTTCAGCAGCACCGTCTTGCCGCAGCCGCTTTCGCCGATGACCGCCACGGTCTCGCCGCGATCGATGCGCAAGTCGATATCGCGCAGCACGGCGTGAGCGGCGAAGTCGATGCCCATGTGCTCGACCCGCAGCAGCGGAGCGTGCGACGGACTCGGATTGGGATGCGGCTCGATCATAGCGGTCTAAAGGCCTGCAAAAGAACAAGTCCTAAATAATCTTAGGGCCGTGGGGCCACAAGGCAAAGTAGAGTTTGTCGAGGCCGATGGCCAGGATCAAGTCCAACAGCAGAATCATGACAAAGGAATAAACGAATGCCGTGGTGGCGGCCCGCCCGACACCTTCGGCGCCCGCGTCGCAGTGGAAGCCGCGATGACAACTGATCAGGGCGATGGCGGCGCCGAAGAAGAGGCTTTTGAAAGCGCCGGCGAACAGGTCGAAGTCGCTTACGTAGCCGCGTGAATTGGCCAAATAGTGGTGCCAATCGATGCCCAGGATGCAGACGCCGTAAAAGGCCCCCCCCAGCACGCCCGTGAAATCGGCCATGATGGTCAGCGCGGGGATCAACATCAAGCAACCGAGAAATCGCGGCACGACCAGGTAGTGGATCGGATTGGTCCCCATGCTGGCCAGCGCGTCGATCTGCTCGGTGACGCGCATGGTCCCCAACTCGGCAGCCATGGCGCTGCCGACCCGGCCGGCCAACATCGTGGCCGCCAAGACGGGCCCCAACTCGCGGACCAACGACATGTTGATGACGGCTCCCAACCGCGATTCCAAGTGCAACATGCGAAACTGGCTGTAACTCTGCACGGCCAGCACCATGCCGATGAAAGCGCCCGTCAAGGCGACCACCGGCAGGCTGAGCACGCCAATTTGGTAGAAATTGGGGAAAATCGTTTCCTTCTTGGGCAGGCGCGTCAGCAGCCAACCGATCGTGCGGAGGCTGAACTGGGCCACACTGCCCAGTTCGGTGATCCAACGTATCACCAGGCCCCCCAGATCGGCAATCCAGGCGGTGATGGTACGCAAAGGACCACCCGATGCATGTCGCGGTTCGGGAATGTCAGGAGGGCTGCTCATGGCTTTCGGATCAACGGGAATTCTAGCGGACGCGAGTTCGACATACCCCTTCTTTCGATGGGTAAGTGCCGTCGGCGGATGCCTCGTGGCACTCCGGGCGCAGAACTACGCTTGTTCTTACTTCGTCGCAGTCACCCTGCGGCTTGAGCAATGCCTATCGATGGAAACGATTTTTCCGATTTGGAGAAATAGGGAACATGGGATGACAGCCGTGCTCCCCTGTTCTCCGGGCCACCGCGCCGTGTATTTGACAAGAAGGGAAAATCTGGTAACATGATACTAATATTATTTTCCATCGCTACGGGCGAGGGCGCGCCCCATGAGTGGCGAAAAATTGCAACCAGCGGTCGATTTCGAGGCGCCGCACTTAGGGGCGAAGTTTCGTGCTGCGCTGATGCAATTGGCAGAAGCCTGCGATTACGCCCGCGATGCCGGCCGCGATCCCTGGGATTTCGCCATTGAAATCGGCACTCTGACGGCGTTGGGACTCAATCACAGCGACCTCCGCTGGCTGGCCAGCAAGGGTTTTGTGGCCCACGCCTGCGAGACGACCCAATTGAGCGATCCATCGCGGCGGTTTCGCCCCAGTCCAAACCTGAACTTCGTGGACCAGACCTGCTTTGTCGTCACGCCAAGCGGCATGTTGCTGATGCGCAAGCCAGCGTCGGACCCGACGGTCCATCACTTCGGCGGCGGCCTTCATCTGGTCGGCGAGGCTGCCGCGCCGTTAGTAGGTCAGCGACAGACTCATTCTCCTCGCCTTATTGACACCCCCTATTGGGACTGCAATCGCCGCTGTCTGATGATGGGAGACCGTCTCGTCAAGCAGTTCAGGGTGCCATCGCCGAATCAGGAGACGATTCTTCTGGCGTTCCAGGAAGAGGGCTGGCCCCCTTGTATCGGCGATCCGCTGCCGTTGCCGGCGCAACAACGACCGCCGATGCGGTTGCACGACACGATCAAGTCGTTGAATGCCAAGCAGGAAAACCGCCTCATCCGTTTCCGTGGCAACGGCACGGGCCAGGCCGTGCTTTGGGAGCCCATCGACCAACACGCTGAGGGCGAGCTCCCTGACCAAGCGGGTTGCCGCCGGGCCGCGTAGCCAAGTGGGCGGGGGTGTCCAGTGATTCAACCCCTTATGGGTGGCTGATTCAATACTCTGTGGGGAACGCCCTCTGTCGCGTTCCGGCCCCGGTTCCGGTCCCAGGATCGGAATCGAGCTCATTTTCTACAGAAGTTTTCCGCGCGTCCCTGCCGCAGCCGTACCCCCCCTATCAGTGCATTCCAATCGCATCGTTTCTCCATTCCCCGCAGACTCCACGTGGTTTCCACGTATCTTCCCCAAAATTCCGAATCGTTTCGGTGTCAACCCCTAGACAAGTCGCGTAAACCGGTGTAAAAAGAATGGCAAGCTTCCCCTGGTTTTCCCTAGAGAACCCCCGAAGCCTCCCCGGCAAGCGGACTTTCGCTTTCCGGAATCACCAACTTCCCAAGCGCAAGGGCAGTACGCCCAGAGGCAGCGTCGGCACCCGTTCGACAACGTTCGTCACAGCGATGTCAAGTCATCGTTGACGGGTGCGCTCTCATCTCCGGCTCATTCGGTCGGAGACATCCTTTCTTGTAATTTGCGCACCGCTTGGGCCGCCGCGCGCTGGTTCGTGATTTCCCAGCGGTGGATAGGCCGAGGCCGGTGAAATTTTGGGGAGATATTCATGCGTCGCTTTAATCGAGTGTGGATCGGTGGTGGGAAATCTTTTCGCAGTCGCGGCCGACGCCCGGGGGGAGTTGCCCTACGATGGTTCCCGTTCGGCGCGTTGGCGCTGGCATTGCTGTTGGCAGCTCTCGCTACGGCCGGCCGCGCGGAAACGATCAGCCTCGCCGACGGCAATACCGGGGTCAGCATCAATCCGACGTCGGCCTCGGGAATGTCGCAATGGGTGGTCGATAGCACCAATTACCTCACGCAGAATTCGTTCTGGTACCGCATCGGGTCCAGCGGCGCCATCCAGCCGGTCAGCGTGCTCTCGCTGGTCAGCGCCAGTGTCTTCGACCTCGCCGGTGACGGTTTGGACGATGCCGCCGTGGTGAAGTACAAAAACGGGCAAGGATTGAATATCACGTTCACGTACTCCATCATTGGCGGACAGCCTGGCTCCGGCACCTCGGACGTCAATCAGCAAATCCAGATCAGCAACACGGGCGCTCAGCCGCTGAACCTGCAACTGTTCCAATACAGCCAACTCGGCCTGAGCGCCGGCGACGACACGCTGCAATTCGTCGGTTCTTCGCAAGTGCTTCAGACGGCGGCCTCCATCGGCTCGATCGACACGGTCGTGACCGGCACCCAAGCGCCCTCGGCATACGAGGCGATCGATCCGGCCGCTTGGACAACGTCGCCGTCGCTCGACGATGCCGCCGGGCCAGTCTCCGGCAACGTGGCGTCGGCTTGGGAGTGGAACATGTCGTTGGCGAAAAACGGTTCCTTCGTGATTGGCGAGCAGTCGGCGCTGAACTTGTCGCCCTCGGCGCCGGTTCCGGAACCTTCGACCATCGTCCTTTTGGGGATGGGCGCCGTCGCCGGGTTGTTTTTCACGTTGCGCAAACGTCTTGAGGCTCGTTTATGAATCATGGAGGACAACCGCGGGCACAGGAGGCGGGGCCACCCCTGCTGGCCGCGAAGCTTCGCGCAGGCTTGGCCCAGTTGGCCGAGGCCTACGACTATGCGCACGATGCGCACCAGGACGTGTGGCAGTTTGCCGTGGAGATGCGGTCGCTGCTCGCCTTCGGTCTGACCGCCAGCGATCTGCGCTGGATGGTGAGCAAGGGATACGCCCGCCATGCTCGTGACGTGACCGAGCCGCACGACGCCGCCCGACGTTTCGGCTGGCAGCAGAATCTGAGCTTCACTGCGGAAACGTGCTTTGTTTTGAGCAACGTCGGGGCCGCCCTGTGCAACGGGCTGCGGCGTGGGCCTGGCGCGGTTAGTTCCCCGACGCTCGCGGTGGCCGTCCAATCGCCCCCAGACCCGGCGTCGGCTGCCGCCGGCCGGCCGCAATGGGATCCACAGCGCCGCGTGCTGCGGATGGGCGAACAACTAGTGAAATGTTTCCGCTTGACCGCCCCCAACCAGGAGGCCGTGTTGACGGCCTTCGAGGACGCCGGCTGGCCGCAGCGCATCGCCAACCCCCTGTCGGAGCAACCGGGGCAGGATTCCCAAAACCGCTTGCACGACACGATCAAGGGCCTCAACCAGCATCAGACGGTCCGGCTGCTCAAGTTTTTGGGCGATGGCACGGGCCAAGGTGTCCTCTGGGATCTCGTCCAGGGTGACGCGATTGCCCAATTGCCGGCGTCGCGCCCGTGGCGGGCGGCGGCATAACGTGGCACCCGAGATCAGGCCGGCTTGGAGACAATCAGGATATCCTGATAAGACAGGCCGTCGCGGTGCCCCGACCAGCGGCCGGCGCGAATGGGCTCTTCAATGGCCAGGCCCGCCTCGGCGACCATGGCCCGCAGTTTCGCCTCGGCAAAGGCAATGGCCGACTCGGGAATCCGCGCATCGATCGTGTAACAATCGCCCAGGGGTACGTTGAAAACCAGGCCCGTCCCCGGGCGGGCCGCGCCGGCGCTGGCCGCGTCGAGAACGAAGAAGGTCAACAGCCCCCGCCCACCACCGGCCAGCACGCGCTGGATCTCGCGTAGATAATGGCGGACGTCGTCGGGAAACATGTGGGTAAACACCGACGTGGCGAAGGCAAAATCAATGCTGCCATCTTCGCACGGGAAGCGATACCGGGCGGCGCAACCCTTCCCGCCAGGGTTGTACTGCCGGTTGAAAATGTCGGCCCAATGGAAAATGAACCGGGCATTCTTGCCCGTGATGTGTGTCGAGCACCAGCGGATGGCCTTCCGCGCGATGTCGAAGCCCGTGTAGCGGCCTTGGCTGTCAAGGTAACCCAACAAGGGGATCGCCATGCGGCCGGCGCCGCAACCAATGTCCAGGATCCGTTCGGCGGGCTGGAGTTGGCACAGATTGCGAAAGTGGGCGACGAACTCGTTGCCTACCTGCTCGAAAGCGGCGTCTCTGCCGACGAAGGCTTGCAGCGATCGTGGGGGGGTGAGGTCATCGGCGCGACCGCGCCAACGATCGGCCCAGTCCAGCGCGGCATAGCAGATGCCGCGAAGGAGGCCCACGACCGGTCGGACCAAGCTGCGAATTGCGTTGGGCGGCCGGCGCATGAACATGTTCCGCGAGCCCCAAAGAGGCGCCGCCCGGATTCGAACCGGGGATGGTGGATTTGCAATCCACTGCCTTAGCCGCTTGGCTACGGCGCCTT
>CAYYBU010000185.1:0-6129 GCA_964469945.1 uncultured Planctomycetaceae bacterium | reverse complement strand
GTGTGCCACGCGGGTGAACAGGGCTTCGATACAAGGTGTCTGACTGGCGGCGGAAAAACGCTCCTGCACGCGGTTCCGTCCGGCGGCGCCAAAACGCCGTGCCCGCGACCGATCGCCCAACAACTCGACGACCGCCGCGGCCAGTAGATCGCTACGGGCCGGCGGCACCAGCAGTCCCGTCTGGCCGGGAACGACGCATTCGGGAATGCCTCCGACCGTGGTGGCCACCACCGGCAAACCCGAGGCCATTGCCTCGAGGATCGACAGCGGGAAGCTCTCTTCCAAGGAGGGCAGCACCAGCAGGTCCAGGGCGGCCAGGATCTCCGGGATATCGTCGCGATGGCTGGTCCAGGTGATGCGATCGGCGGTGCCTGCCTGTGCGGCGGCTGCCCGCACCTGGCGGGCATACGGGCTTTGTTCCTTGCCGCCCACCACCAGCAGGCGGGCCTGCGGCACGGCCGCCAATATCCTCGGCAGCCCGCGGACCAAGTGGATCAACCCCTTGCGGGGGATGACCTTACCGATGGCCCCCAACAAAGGTGTCTCCGCGGCAAATCCCAGGGATTGACGCACTCGTTGGCGGGCGTCGGCCGGCACGGTCGCCAGGCGGTCGCCATCGACGAAATTGTGAATCGTTTCAATCCGCTTGCCGCGGACGAAATTGTGCATGCGCTGATAACGGCGCGTCGCCTCCGAGACCGCGATCACCTGGTCGTTGAACATCCAATGCAATTGAAAGTGGCGGCTATGGGCGGTGGCCACGCTGGGCACGCCCGTAAGCCAACGCAACAGGATGCCGAAAAAGTTTGCGCGGCTGGTGTGCGTGTGGATGATGTCGATGTGCCCTTGGCGGACGATCGCGGCAAGGCGGCGCAACTCGTCGATCGGCCAACGGTGCAGGTCCGAGCGAACCAGTTCGATCCCCAGGCCGGCCGCTTGCTCGCCGATCCAAGCGCCGGGCCGGCAGACCAACGTAACGCGATTGCCGCGCCGCGCCAGTTCGCGGCAGAGCAACAGGCAATGGAGGATCGCGCCGTTGACGCGCGTACCCGAAATCACCTCCATGATATTCATCGACTGGCATCCTTGCGGTATGTATCCGGCACACTCCGTGTGCCGTTGGCCGGCGGTACACGGAGAGCCTGTGAATTTTTCGCCTTCAGGCTCGGAGCGTGCCGGATACAATTCGTGCCGACAAACCGGAACTATCCCGCTCATAGGTTTAACGGAAGTGCCCGATTCACGCAAGATGAAACGGGGCGGTTGACAAACGGCGGTCAAAAAAATTCGGCAGGAAAGTTGCCTGGTGGTATTTTGCCGCCATCTTCGCTACTATAATGGTAGCAGTTGCGCCTCGCGCCAGTACGCTGCCTGCCCTGACAGTCGCGCCCGCCAAGAAAAAAGGACGCCTGATCCCCTCAGACCGCCCTCACCCCCCCGACCCCTCTCCCGCTCGCGGGAGACGGGAGATACGCCCGCCAAAGACGGTTTTCCGCCATGAGCATTGCGACGCCGCAAAGTCGATCGGTTTGCCAGCAGCAGGCGGCCACGGAACTGATTCGACTGGAAGACATCACCAAGACCTACCACTTGGGCGAGGTTGACGTGCCGGTGCTCAAGGGCATCTCGCTTTCGATTGCCCGCGGTGAGTTGGTGGCGCTGATGGGGGCCTCCGGGTCGGGCAAGACGACGCTGATGAATATTCTCGGCTGCCTGGACCGGCCGAGTTCCGGCGAGTATTGGCTCGATGGCCAGCAGATGAGCCGGCTGGCGTCCGACGAGCGGGCGCTGGTGCGGACGGCCAAGCTGGGCTTCGTCTTCCAGAGTTTCAACCTGCTGCCGCGGACCACGGCGGCGCAGAACGTCGTCATGCCCCTGGACTATGCGCTGCACAAACCGGGCGGCGGCGAGGCGCGGCGACTGGCCCAGTTGCTTCTGGAGCGGGTCGGTATCGCCGACCGCAGCGACCACGAGCCCTCGCAGATGTCCGGCGGCCAGCAACAGCGCGTGGCCATTGCCCGGGCACTGGTCAATCGGCCCGCGCTGGTGCTGGCCGACGAACCGACGGGAAACCTCGATTCGCGCACCAGCGTCGAGATCCTGCGGATGTTCCAGCAACTCAACGCCGAGGGCATCACGGTGATCCTCGTCACGCACGATGCGAAAGTGGCGGCCTATGCCCATCGCACCATTCACATCGCCGACGGACTGATCGAGGCCGACGAGGCCCAAGTGCCACAGGGCCGAGAGATGTCGTCGGGTGCCACTGGCTTCGCCAGTGCTTCCGTCGAGACGTGTCACGAGACGTCCCTCGCCGAAAACGTCACCCGGCCAAAGTACTGGCATAGCCAGGGGCACCCGGTGAAGTCGATGTATGGCGAGGCCGCCGCCAAGCCGCGGCGTTGGGGGACGGGACTGCTGCCTTCCACGTTCCGCACCGCCTTCGGGGCCCTACGGCGCAACAAGATGCGCTCGGCGCTGACCGCGTTGGGGGTGATTATCGGCGTGGGGGCCGTCATCGCCATGTCGGAAATCGGCGAGGGCTCGAAAGTGGCCCTGCAAAAGACCATCGCCAGCATGGGAGCCAACAACCTGTTGATTATGCCGGGCGCGGCCCGCAACGGCAGCGTGAGCTACGGCTCCGGCACCGTGCAGACGCTCAAACCCGCGGACATGGACGAGATCCTGCGGCAGTGTCCGGCCGTCAGCGACGTGGCGCCCATCGTGTGGGCCGGCGCGCAACTGGTCTACCTCAACCGCAACTGGAGGCCGCGGAACCTCAGCGGCACCACGCCCGCCTATCTGGCCGTACGCGACTGGGAAGCCATGGACGAGGGCGACATGTTCACCGATCGCGATGTCCACCTCGGCAGCAAGGTGTGCGTCATCGGCGCCACTTTGAAACGCGAGTTGTTCGAGGGTGAATCGCCGGTGGGCAAAGAGATCCGCATCGCCAACATTTCCTTCCGCGTGATCGGCGTTTTGAGCCCCAAGGGGGCCAACATGATGGGCCAGGACCAGGACGACATCGTGCTGGCCCCCTGGACGACGATCAAGTATCGCGTCAATGTTAGCGGGGCGGGCAGTAGGACCCAGGTGGCAACCTCGCAAGTGCTCAACACGGTCAACACCCTGAACAACTTGTATCCGGCCGCCACGTCGCTGTACTCGGTCCCATCGGTGGCCGAGACCGCCGACTTGCCCCAGCCGATCCGCTTCATCAACGTGGACATGCTCATCGCCAAGGCGGCCACCGCGGAGCAAATCCCCGAGGCCATTGACGAGATCACCGACCTGCTGCGCGAGCGGCACCACCTCGACGCTGATCGCGACAACGACTTCGACATCCGCGACATGACCGAGATCACCCGCACCATGTCCTCGGCCTCGGAATTGATGGGTGCGTTGTTACTCGTCGTCGCGGCCATCTCGCTGGTCGTGGGCGGCGTGGGGATCATGAACATCATGCTCGTCTCGGTCACGGAGCGGACGCGCGAGATCGGCCTGCGCATGGCCGTGGGCGCCCGCAGCCACCACATCCTGCGGCAGTTCCTCGTCGAGGCCGTCGTGTTGTGTCTGGCCGGCGGCGCGGTGGGCATTGTCATTGGCCGGGGCGCCTCCATCGTGGTGCGCTACGTCAAGCATTGGCCCACCGAACCCTCGCTGCCGGCGATCCTCCTGACGGTGCTGGTCTCCGCAAGCGTGGGCATCGTCTTCGGCTTCTATCCGGCCTGGAAGGCCTCGCGCCTGGACCCGATCGAGGCCTTGCGGTACGAATAGAGTTCTGTTGCGGAAAAGTAGTTTACGCGCGCGGCAAGGGAGACCAGCGGCATGATCGACTTGCACGACAAACGCGGCCTGGTCATCGGCATCGCCAACGACCGCAGCATCGCCTGGGGCTGCGCCAAGGCGTTCCGCGCCGCGGGCGCGGAATTGGCCATGACCTATTTGAATGAAAAGGCCGAGCCCGCGGTCCGTCCCTTGGCCGAACAACTGCAAAGCCCGCTGGTCATGCCGTGCGACCTGCGCCGCCCCGGCGAGTTGGAAGCCGTTTTCGCCGCCATCCGCGCCCAGTGGGGACGGCTGGACTTCCTGCTGCACGCCGTGGCCTACGCGCCCAAGGAGGCGTTGCAGGCGCGCTTGCTGGATTGCCCGCACGACGGCTTCCTGTTGGCTATGGATATTTCCTGCTACTCCTTGATTTCCATGGCCCGCCTGGCCGCGCCGCTGATGACCGCCGGCGGCAGCCTGCTGACGCTGAGCTTCCTGGGCTCCGCGCGCGTGGCGCCGCATTACAATGTCATGGGGCCGGTCAAAGCCGCCTTGGAAGCCACGGTCCGCTACCTGGCCGCGGAACTGGGGCCCAGCGGCATCCGCGTCAACAGCATCTCGCCGGGGCCGATTGCCACTCGCGCCGCTTCCGGGATCGCCCAGTTCGAGCAACTCCAACAGCAGGTGGCGGCGCGGTTGCCGGGCCGCGTGCCGGTCTCGATCGACGACGTCGGCGCCCTGGCCGCCTTCCTGGTCGGCGATGCGGCCAGGAATATCAGCGGCGGCGTCCACTACGTCGATTCCGGATTCCACACGTTGATGTGAGGCGCTGCAGGCCGCGTAGGTCAGGCTGTGCCTGACTTCCTCGATCTGTCAGGCACAGCCTGACCTACGGACTGACCTACGGACTGTCAGGCACAGCCTGATCTACGGACTGACTCGCACGATCTGTCAGGCACAGCCTGACCTACGGGCTCACCACAGCCACCACTGGCCGAAGGCCACGACGTAAATGCCCAGCAGCAGATTGGTGAGGGCGTGCGCGGCTACGCAATCCCAAAAATTCCTCGTCTTGGCCATCAGCCAGGTGACCATGCCGAACCAGACGGCCACGGCCAACATCTCCGTTGCCGGGTGATAGAGCACCGGCACGCCCACGGCCACGACCACCGCCAGCGGCGTGAGCTTGCCGAAGGGGACGTCCCACCACCGCGGCGCGACGACGTAGCGGAGGAGGAAACCCCGCAAAAAGGACTCTTCGATCAACGGCACCACGGCGGCCAGGCCCAGGAAGCGCACGGCCAGGAAGCCCCAGGCCAGCGCCGGATGGTCTGCCAATTGCGTGAAGGGATCGTAGGCCGCCCGGCCGCCCAGACTGGCGAGCCAGCCAAGAGAAAACGCCTGGCCGAACCATCTCTCCAGGCTGCACAGGACGATCCAGACGACGACGCCCACGCCGCCGATCAGCAGGGCCCAGGGGCTCAATTGCAAGGGGAACTGCCGATAGCCGGGCCACACCCAGGCGATGGCCACGACCGTCAGAGCGATTTTCAGGAGATAAAACAGCGGATAAGTGGCGTAGGGAATCGGCAGCCCCAGCCACGCGGCGGTAGAACCCTCCGAGGCGGGCTCCAATGCGCCCAGGAGCGTGTAGACCGCGAAGGGCAACAGGAAGACGACCCAGCGAGGCTTGGCGAAAGGCATCCTAATCGTTCATGTCCAGGAACACGTCGTCGGAGAGGCTCCGCTGGGCCGCGATTCCCAATTCATCCAAGCGGCGGCGTTTGCCCACGGCATGCCAAGGACTGACGCCCTGCAATTCGGGCATCATCTCGGTCAACTGATCGATGAGCGTTTGCGCCATGAGGTGGATGGGCTCTTGCTCGGCCTGTTCCAGAATGGCCAGCGCCGTCTTCATCAGGCGGACCAGTTGCGCACGCTTCATCAGCGGCTGGGAAAGCGTATCGTCGGATTCGACGAGCAACTCGACCACGGGAACTTCGAGGGCCTTTTGCCACTGGTAGAGTTTGCTCAGCGGCAGATCGGTGGTGCTTTCCTCGTCGTGGCGGATTTCGGCCACCTCGACGTTCAAGCGTCGCGCGATGGTGCGACGCGAGATTCCTTGCAACTGCCGCACGGCGGCCAACCGGTGCAACGGCTCTTTGGCAGGAAGATTCAATTCCTCAGAACCGCCCGCCCCACATGCACAATCCACGATGCTCATGACACATTCCTTCCGCGATCATGACCGGTCGCGCATCTCCAGAGGGCAAGCGTGTACCCCGCGGAGAGTCAGCTAAGGAAAGCGCGAACGAAGCGACAAACACGTTCCGTTTTCCACGACCCGACATGATTCTG
>CAYYBU010000184.1:0-6129 GCA_964469945.1 uncultured Planctomycetaceae bacterium | reverse complement strand
GATGGCACGACTTTCACCAACCCTTGCCGGCAAATCGCGGCCACGCCCTTGTCGCCGGGAAGCCCGCAAAGAATCGCCCTGGTCCAGAGCATGATTTATTCCAAGCACTACAACACCAACTACACGGCAAGCTGGTGGCTGGTCCGCTCCGGCGTGATGTTGGATACCAACGGCAACCTGACGAGCCTGTCGAGCAATTGTGCGGCCTCGCTGACCTCGCGGTCTTCGACGATCGGGCCGTTGGGGCGAAACCGGGCCGATTCGGCGGCCGCCTCGGCCAGTTATCTGCCGTTAATGGGCTGCGGCGCGGCCTCGGCCTTGTTGACCGTGCCGCAACTCGGGCCCAACGTGACCGGCGCTTCGGTGACCCTTTCCTTCACGCCGGGGCCGGTGGTCAACCCCACCATGCAACCGTTGCCCGGCTTCCCGGCCGGCACGCCCCAGACTGGCGCCGGGGGGTGGTGGGCCGGTTGGAATGCCACCATCCAGGACTATCGCGGCTTCGGACCGGTGCATCACGGCCTCTGCAATATCCTTATGGCCGATGGCAGCGTGCAGAGTTTCAACGACCTCAATAACGACCACTACCTCAATAACGGCTTCACCGCCAATGGCAGCAACGGTTTCGCGGATTCCACCGTCGAGGCATCGCCGGACCAGTTGTACAGCCGCTGGTCGCTCCAGCCGCAATGAGCCGATGTGCCGGGCGGCAGGGACTGGTCCATTCTTCGGCCAACTGGGGCATTCCAAATGGGCAACGTGATCGGAAACGATGGACCAGTCCCCGTCCCGCGGTCCCGTCGTCTCCCTGTCCTCGCATTGGTGGTTGCCAGCGGCCTTGCGCTGTTGGGTATCGCGGTCAGCGTGGCGATGTTGTGCGCACGCGACCGCGGCACGGCGGCCGCGCGGCGAGCGGCCGGACTGCCCAGCCACGGGCCGCGCACGGTGGTGGATCGACCGCACCGCGATTTGGGCATCATCGATGCCCCCGACGAGTTCGCCCAGAAGTTCCTGATTCACAACGAGGGGGACGCGCCGCTGCAACTTGCCCGCGGTCCGAGCACCTGCAAGTGTACCGTGACCGATTTGCCCGAAACGCCCGTGCCTCCGGGTGGCCAGGCGGAAATCGGCGTGGGTTTCACTGAGGTCACCAAGCGCGACATCTTGAAGACCGGCCATCTTGCGCGCGGCATGACGGTGCTCACCAACGATCCGGAACACGAGCAAATCGTGTTGGAGATCGAGGCTACGGTCCGCCGCCGGCTGGCCGCCGAACCGGCGGACTTGTCGTTCTATCTCCAAGTGTCCGATTTGCCCTCGGAAGAGAAACGGTGGGCCGAGACGCTTATTTACTCGCAGACCTGGGACCGCTTCGAACTGGCCGTCGCCAGCGCGTCGCTGAAAGCCATGACCTGGCATCTCGAGCCCGCGGCGAAAGAGGAATTGGCAGCCTGTCAGGCCCGCAGCGGCTACCACCTGCGCGTCACCTTGCCGTCCGACATGCCCGACGGCCACTTTGCCGAGTCGCTGGTCTTCACGGCCAAACCGGCGGGGGCAACCGAGAAACCGCACTCGCTGTCCCTGCAAGTCCAAGGCAAGATCGAGGGCCGCCTGACCATCGACGGCCCGAAGGTCGACGTTAACCACGTGGTGCGTTTGGGAGTGTTGCAGGAGGGCGAAGGGGCACGCGCGTTCTTGATTATGAAAGTGAACGATCCGCGCCCGGCGTTGGTCTTCAAGACCATCGAGACGGAGCCGGCGCTGCTCCGCGCACACGTGGTTCCCTACCGGAGCAACTCGGCCGGCGTCGGCCTGTACCGCATCGACCTGGAGGTGCCGCGGAACGCCCGGCCGTGTAGTTTCGCCGCCGGGCACGAGGGAACCGTGCGTATGAGGACCGATCACCCCCGCTTGCCCGTGATCGAGTTGAAAGTCGATTTCGCCGTGGTCAGCGGGGAAGACCAATCGGCTCACGTCGCCGGTCGATAGCGGGGTAACGGGATGCGGCGAAAACCTGGAACAGATCGGCCGGCTTCTGGCTGCGCGAAGCAAGTGGCCGGCGCCGTGGGCTCCGCGATCAAACCGCCGGACCGCGCCGCACCGGCCGGCCAACGCCGAGATACTGGCATGCAAGCCAGAAGACGGCTGATTGGGGCCGTCTGCGGACTACTCGTCTCGGCCGTCGCCGTGGTCTTCGGTCAGACGGTGACGCACCAGTTCGTGAACTACGACGACCCGGAGTACGTCTATGAAAACGCGCACGTCCGACACGGCATTTCGATCGAAGCAGTCCTTTGGGCCTTGACCGATCGCTATGCGGGCAACTGGCATCCCTTGACTTGGATGTCGCACATGCTGGACTGCCAAATCTATGGGCTGTGGGCCGGCGGGCATCATCTGACCAACGTCTTGATCCACGCCGCCACGGCCGTGGGATTGTTTCTTGTCTTGCTGCGCATGACGGGCCGCCTATGGCCCAGCGCGCTGGCAGCCGCCGTGTTCGCCATCCACCCACTGCGAGTGGAATCGGTGGCCTGGGTGGCGGAACGCAAGGATCTGCTGGCCGGGCTGTTCTTCGTGCTGACAGTCTGGGCTTACCTCGCGTACGCCGGCCGGCCTTTTTCGGCATGGCGTTACCTGCTGGTCGTGGCATGTTTCGTGCTGGGACTGATGGCCAAACCGATGCTCGTTACCTTGCCGGCGGTCTTGCTGTTGCTGGACTACTGGCCGCTCGGCCGGCTGGGGACATGCAACGTCTATGTAGCAGGCACGCGCCGTGTGCGATCCGCTCCGGCCCGGCCGGAAAATAAATCCCCTGGTTGCTTGGAAGGGACCGCCCCCATGGAAGCCCGAAGCGCAAGCGAGGCCCGTAGAGCGGGGGCCCCTCGCTTGCGCTTCGGGCTTCCATTCCGCCGCGGCGAATTGGGAAGTTATTTCCCGGTCTGCACTACGGCACACGGCGTGCGCCTGCTGCCATTCTTGCAGCGCGTGCTGGAAAAGCTTCCACTGTTGGCCATCGCCGGGATGTCGTGTGCCGTGACGCTGTGGGCGCAGCAGTCGGCCTTGATCGCGATGGAACGTCTGCCCCTGTCGGTGCGACTTGCCAACGCGGCGACGGCGTGTACAAACTATTTGGGCAGCTTCTTTTGGCCGGTGCGGTTGGCCGCCTTCTATCCGATGCCGGCGGAGGGCTTGCCCATCTGGGGCGCGGTGACCGCCGCTGCCATCCTGGCCGGCATTTCGGCCGCCGTGGTCGCGATGCGTCGCTCGCGGCCGTATTTGCTCGTTGGCTGGCTCTGGTATCTGGGGATGTTGGTCCCGGTCATCGGCATCGTGCAGGTGGGGGAGCAAGCCAGGGCGGACCGCTACACCTATCTGCCGCAGATCGGTCTGGCCATCGCTTTGGCCTGGAGTACGGCGGCGCTGTTCCGCCGCTTTCCCGCCCGGCGCCGCTTGGGCGTCTGCGTCGTGGGATTGACGCTGGCGTGTCTTCTCGGAGACGCATGGCGTCAGACCGGCTTCTGGGCGGATAGCGAGACCCTCTGGACGCGGACGCTCGCGGTCAGCTCGCGGAACGCGTTGGCGCATGCCAATTTCGGTGGTTATCTTCTCAATTTGGGCCGCCTTCCGCAGGCGATCGAACATTTCCAGCAGGCGTTGCAGGTGGATCCCGACTATGCCGAAGCCCATTACAACTTCGGTCTTGCCCTGTTTCGATCGGGCCGCACGGCCGAGGCCATCGAGCAGTACCGCCAGGCCATTCGCGTCAAGCCGGACTACGCCAAGGCCTACAACAATCTGGGCGACGCCTTGCAAAAGCGCGGCGACGTCTCCGCGGCCCTGGCCCTTTACCGAAAGGCCTTGCAGATTCAGCCCACCTACAAGCTGGCCCGTTACAATCTGGGCAGTGCGCTGGCCGCGTGCGGCGAGATCGACGCGGCCTTGGCCGAGTACGAAAGGGCCCTGGAAAACGACTCGGCCAATGCGGTGGCCTTCAATTACGTCGGTCTGTTCTTGGCGGGTCAGCATCGGGTCGACGAGGCCATGGCCCATTATCGCACGGCCTTGCAGCTCCAGCCCGACTTTGCCGAAGCCCACTACAACCTGGGCAATGCCTTGTTGAAGTCCGGTCGAATCGCCGAGGCGGTCGAGCACTTGAGGTGCGTTGTGCGGCTGGCCGACGCCGCTGGACAGCAGGCGATGGTCGAGTCCGCTGTCGCCCAGCTACAGCAACTGGGCGAACGTGGTCCTTGAGCGGCGGCCGAAGTTTTCCCGCCCCGTGAACGGTTGCACGGAACGCGAGGCCACGTTTCCGCCGTCGCTAGCGAATCTGCGTTAGGTTGTCGTGAGTCGTGTGTTAGAAAATGATTGCTTCACGCCCGAAAAAGACTTACCGGACTCTATCGAAAGAATCACACGCCGCACACAAAGCCGTAACACGGATGTTGACAATCATCGGCAGTGATGCGGAACCGAGAGTCCGCGCAGCAGGAAACCTTATTCTAGGAGAGTTACGATGAGGAAGACAAGTTTGTTCGACGCCCGACGCGGCTTTACGCTCGTCGAGCTGCTGGTGGTGATGGCCATCATCGGCATTTTGGTGGGCCTGTTGTTGCCCGCCGTCCAAGCGGCCCGCGAGAGTGCCCGTCGCACGGCTTGCAGCAACAACCTGAAGCAGATCGGCTTGGGAATTCTGAACTTCGAGTCGGCGCAGAAGAAGCTGCCCACCGGCGGTGAGGGCACCGATTGGTCGACCACCAAGACGATCTTCTCGAAGCACTCGCTGTTCACGCACCTGTTGCCCTACATCGAGAAGCAGAACATCTACCAGATGATCGACATGACGAAGAGCTATCGTGACATCACGGCCGGTTATACCGGCACCGGTGGCACCGGCTTTTCGGTGACCGCGGGCAGTACTACCGCCACCGTTAATGGCAATACGTATGCCGCGTTGACCAACATCCCCACCTTCGTGTGCCCGAGCAACCCGTTCTCGACCATGGCGCAGCGCGATCCGGCCGGCTTCGGCGGCACCGACTACTTCGCCACGGTTTACACCGACATCGACCCGGCCACGGGACTTCGCAACACCTCCACCCGCATGGATGGCGCCTTGACCGTGGTCGACGGCCATGACACCGGCGTTTCGGGCACCGCATCGGACTTCACCGACGGCATGGTCCCCACCAGCGTGCCGATTTCGGCGATTTCTGACGGCACCAGCAATACGATCGCCGTTATCGAGGACGCCGGCCGCGTAGCCCCGGCCAGCGGTACCGGCGTGCCCTACTACACCCTCTCCGGGTATGACGACACCCAGACGACCAACCTGCTTCCAACGGACGTCACTCAGGTCGGCGGCGGCCAGGCCCTCCGTGGTGTGTGGCGCTGGGCGGATCCGGATGCCACAGGCAGCGGCATCTCCGGCCCCCCCAATGCCATTGGCCTAGGGGCGGGATCGAACCCGTCATTGAGTCCCCAGGTCATCAGCCAGAATGCTTACCCGATCGGTGGTCCGGCACTCTCCAGCGGCCAGACCACGACGCAAAGCTCCGGCAATCAAAAGGGCACCTTCACCAGTGGTACGGGTTGCCCGTGGACTGTGCAGAACTGCGGTGCCAACGACGAGCCTTTCTCGTTCCACACCGGCGGCTGCAATTGCGTGATGGTTGACGGCAGCGTGCGGTTCCTGAGCAGCTCGCTCGATCCGATCACCATTCGGTGCTTGGTCACTCGTTCGGAAGGCATCGAAGTTCCGAACACCAGCAACTATGCGCCCTGAGCGTAGTCAGACGGCATAATTTCCGCCGCGAGCAGGCGCTGGACGAAGTCCGGCGCCTGCTCTGTTTATTTGCTTCATCGGCAAATCCCAAATCTTTTGCCCTGTCGCTCATCAAATTCTAACCAGTGCCTAACCGACCCCCAATCCACCACGACTAGAATTGGCGGTTCCGGTTGGACTGCGGTGACCAAGTGCAGCACACCGAGACCCATGGAACCAGTTCATGAAACGCCGAAAAAACAACAGCCTTTGGGATCTGTTGGATGAATTGCCGGGACGCCCGTGGTGGTGGTTGAGCGGAACGGGGGTCGTGCTGGCGGTCATCGTATTTTTCTGGAGTTCAT
>CAYYBU010000183.1:0-6146 GCA_964469945.1 uncultured Planctomycetaceae bacterium | reverse complement strand
GTGGCGCAGGTCACCGAAAAAGGCAAGACGCGATGGTCGATCCCCTCCCACGACAACTATCCGGCCGACGCCAAGGAGCAGTTGGGCGAGGCGGCCACAGCGCTGCTGGGCCTGAAGATCCTCGGCGTGGTCGGCGACAACGCCGGCGATCACGAGTTGTACGGCGTGGTCGATCCGGGCTCCAAGGACCTCAAGGTGGGCAGCACCGGCGTGGGTACGCGGGTGACGATGTTGGACAAGGGGGGCAAAACGCTGTTGTCCTTGATTATCGGCAAGGCGGTGCCCGACCGGCCGGAATTGCACTACATCCGCCGCGTCGGCGAGGATCCCGTCTACGTCGTTGCAGTGAAGACCGACAAGCTCTCGGGCAAGTTCGGCGACTGGATCGAGAAGAACCTGCTGAACATAAGCAGTTGGGACCTCAAGCAGGTGGCGATTCGCGATTACTCGGTCGACATGCTGCAGGGCGCCTTGGAACAGAACGGCGACGTAAGCCTCTCCTATGACGATGCGGCCGACGTTAAGTGGAAGCTGCTCAAAGACGAGAGGTTCAAAGACGGCGTCTTCATTCCCAACAAGCTGGCGGCCGACGAGGAACTCAATACGGCCAAGCTGGACGAAATGAAGACCGCCCTGGACGACTTGAAGATCGTCGACGTGCGTCGCAAACCGACCGGATTGAGCGCCGACTTGAAGGGGTCGGCCGACTTCCTCCACAACAAGGAAGGCATCCGCTCCTTGGCAAGTTGCGGCTTCTATGCGGTCCAGGTGGAAGGACGCTCGGAGTTTCTCTCCAACCAAGGCGAAGTCCGTTTCCTGATGAAGGACGGCGTGCAGTATGTGCTCCGCTTCGGCGCCAATGCAGCCGGCACCGACTCCGCGAAGAAAGACGCCAAGAAGGGGGCCAAGGAAGCGGCCGATTCCAGCCTCAACCGTTACTTGCTGGTGATGGCCGAGTTCAATCCGGACGCCATTGCCAAGCCCGTGCCGGAACCGCTGCCCACCGAGCCGAAAACGCCCGCCGCCGGCGAGGGGAAGGCGGACAAGGCTGCCAGCAAGGGTGCTACGGCCAAGAAAGACGGCGTCAAGAACGACGCTGGCAAAAAGGACGATGTCAAAAAGGATGACGCGAAGAAGGACGACGCCAAGAACGACGCTGGTAAGAAGGACGAGAAGAAGCCCGACCTCAAGGCCGAGCGGCAGCGGGTGGAAAAAGAAAACAAGCGCAAACAGGACGAATACGACGAGAAGGTCGCCAAAGGCAAGGAGCGGGTCAAGGAACTCAACGCCCGCTTTGCCGACTGGTACTACGTCATCTCCAATGACGTGTATCGCAAGATCCATCTGACGCGCGACCAGATGATCAAGAAGAAGGAGAGCAAGAAGGACGCCAATGCCAAGGACGGCAAGGGCGAAGCCGCTCACGACCACGAACATGGCGATATGGACCACGAGCACGCTCACGACCACGATGGGGCAGACGCGGAGGAGAAGAGTGGCCCCGTCGGCGACCTGGAGAAGTTGAAGCACGACGGGCTCTAATACCGAAGCCCCACCTTGCAGGGAGCGCCCTCCGTGGCGTTCCGTGTCCCACCGACGAAACAGAACGCCACCGAGGGCGTTTTCCACCGAAAAACCGGCAATTTCACTGCGCGTCTAGCGGCGTGGAGTAACGCGGCGCCATCAGGTCTTCCCCTTGGACATCCGGGCGGGCCAGGGAATCGGCGCGTCAACTCCCTGTTGCTTGTTGCATTTGCCAGCGTTAAAATTGACGGTGGGCGTGTCGTGGCGGGAGGTTCACATCACTTCAAAGCAAGACCTTGCCGGAGAAGATTATGAGCGTCCAACCAAGGGAAGAAGGGAAGCCTGCTCGGCCTGCCGGCTTCACTCTCGTGGAACTTCTGGTGGTCATCGCGATTATCGGCCTGCTGGTGGGGATGCTGCTGCCGGCGGTGCAAGCGGTTCGCGGGTCGGCGCAGCGGACCCTGTGCATGAACAACTTGCGCCAAATCGGTCTGGCCTTCGACATGTACCTCGATAAGCAAGGTGTAGTGGCGGGCACTTATCCCAGCGCGGCAATCCTACCCAGCGTGACCCCGGATACGCCGATGATCTGCAAGTTTCTCGGGCCGTTCATGGAAGCCAATGCGTCCGCTTCGACCCCCTCGACCTATAACACCCTGTCGACCTTCCAGCGGATCCCGACCTTCCAGTGCCCCAGCGACTCCAAGCATTATTATGAAAACGAAGGCTTGAGTTACGAATACATGGCCTTGGCGGCCGCCGGCAAGACGCGTTTGCAGTATGTGGGCAATCAGCAGTCGAGCATGGTCTGGATCATGTACGATTTCGACGATTTCCATGGACCACCGCTGGGTGCGTCGTCGCGCAATTTTCTCTACGTGGATGGGCACGTCGACTGTTGCCCGCCGACTCCGCTCACTCAGTAGCGGCCATCGTGGAAGTGACAAATAGCAGGGCCTTTCGGCAACCGAAACGAATTGTCTGGAGGAGGTTGGACCATGGGCAAACGAACCTTGATTATCTTCGTGTTGGTGCTGCTGTTGGTGGGTGGCACGGCTTGGGCATGGAGATTCCTGAGGACCCCGCCGCCGGATCCGCTCGTGGCAAAGATCAAGCAGATGCAGGAGGAGGTGGCCAACCTGCCGCCGGACAAGCAGCGGGAGCAGTTCGAGGCGATGCGTAAAGAAATGGAGGGACTGCCGCGCGAGGAGCGCCGGCAGCTCTTTCAAGATGGTTTCCGTAACATGATGCAGAAGCGAATCTCCGACTACTGTGCGTTGCCAGCCGATCAAAAGACGGCCTATCTCGACAAGCAGATCGAGGAGATGGAGCGGCGGAGACTTGAGGGGGGATCGCGGCGCGGCGGGCCAGGTGGGCCAGGCGGTGGCGGGCCCGGTGGCCCAGGCGGCCTCGGCGGTGGCGATCAAACGTCAGGGGGCACCAGCGCCGCAGCATCGCAGACGGGCCAAGACAAAGGTCAAGGTGGGCCGGGATCGGGACAGCGGCCCAGCGCGCAGCAACGCTTGCAGTTTCGCAAGCAGATGCTCGACAACGGTACCCCCCAGCAACGCGCGCAAACGGCCGTCTATATCAATGACATGAACCAGCGCCGCAGCGACCTTGGTTTGCCGCCCATGCCCACGCGGAGAATGCCCTTCTGAGAGCGCGATTGCTGTCGCGGGAAGGGCAAGCCGACGCATGTAGTTCATGCCATTACGTTTGCCGACGAGGCGTTCGGCCACCATGCCGTGGTAACTACTGGTTTCACCGTATTCGGCCACACGTCTGTCATGTCGGCAGATTGAATCCATCGGCACGTCCTGGTATTCTGGGATAAATGGATAGTCTTCTCCTGGACAGAGAGGGGACCACACTCGCATCGTTCAGCGGACCGCCTCAAGTCTAGGACCCCGCGTATGGCCGGCAAGACGAATCAACGGACCAAGGTCGCCAAGTGCCGGGTGTTGATCGTGGACGATCATCCCATTGTCCGCCGCGGTTTGGTCCAGTTGATCTCGCAAGAGCCCGGGTTGGAAGTGTGTGGCGAGGCGGGCGACCCGACCGAAGCGCTCCGCCAGGTGAAATTGCATTGCCCGGACCTGATGCTGGTGGACCTGGCGCTGCAAGGCGGGCATGGCATCGAGTTGATCGAGCAGGTCCGCCTGTTGGGCGTCGGCAGCCGCATGTTGGTCTTCTCCATGCATGACGAACTGCTCTTTGCCGAGCGCGCCCTGCGCGCCGGGGCCATGGGCTATCTTCAGAAGCACGAGCCCGCGGAGCGGCTCCTGGAAGCGATCCGCGAGGTGGCCGGGGGAAACATGTATCTGAGCACGGCCATGTCGGCCCGCTTGCTGCACACGGTGGTCAGCGGCCAGTCGTTGTCGCACGATCCGATCGAGCACCTTTCCAATCGCGAACTGCAAGTGTTCGAGATGATCGGCGACGGTCTGGCAACCAAGAAGATCGCGGTGAAGCTGCACCTCAGCCGCAAGACGATCGAAGCGCATCGGGAAAAGATCAAGGCCAAGCTGGGCCTGAGCAACAGCGCCGAATTGAATCGCCGCGCGGTGCAGTGGACACTGGAACGCCGCTAATGTATCCGGCACACTCCGTGTGCCGTTGGCCCGGCGGCACACGGAGTGTGCCGGATACATCTCGGGATATTCCTCACGCGGCATGGTCATTGGCACCATCGGGCTGGCCCACGTGAGCCGCCACGTGGTGAAGATCCAGCGGTTCCGCATCGATCCGACCTGGCAACACACGGCGGTGGTCAACCGCCTGGTGCGGCAGGTTCACGATGATGGCCGGCGCCGATGGGCGTTAAAGCTTGTTGCCGTGCCGAACGATCCGCCCCTCGACGAGGTAGACGACGTCCTCGGCGATGTAGGTAGCAAGGTCGGCAATACGTTCCAGATTACGGGAAACGGCCAGCAGTCGCAGCAGGGCCCGCACGCGCTCGGGCTGGTGGCGGATCATGTTTTCCACCTCGATGCGAATTTCATACTTCATGCGGTCCACCTCGTCGTCGCGACGGCAAACGTCGGTGGCCTGCACGGCGTCCATGTTGACCAGGGCGTCGATGCTGTCACGGAGCATCGCTTGTGTCTTGGCCCACATTGCCCCCAGATCGAACGGCACCTCGACGGCCGGCTCGCTCGCCAGCGCCCGGGCCTTGCGGGCGATGTTGACCGCCATGTCGCCGATCCGCTCCAGGTCGTTATTGATCTTCATGGTCGCGATGATAAGCCGCAGATCGACGGCCACGGGCTGGTGCAGCGCGAGAGTCTTCATGCACTCCTCTTCCACCTCGATCTCGCGCTGGTCGATGTCCAGATCGCGTTGTTCGACCTCTTTCGCCATGGCTTCATCGCGATCCAGGACCGCTCGCAGGGCCAATTGCACCTGATCTTCCACCAGCGCGCAGAGCGAGAGGACGTGTTTCTTGAGCCGCTCGATTTCACGTTGCAGATGTGCCGACATGATCGATCCTTCAGTCGAGGTGGACAGTAAAATTACCATAGTCGATAGGGCTCCGGCGGTCAAGTCCCCGGCGAGATCGCGTGTGAAGAGGTCCGATCGATAGGATAGCTCTGCCGGCCATACGGCGCGTGTCGCGTTGCGTCTCAGGGGGGACTGCGCAGGTGTGACATGCCGCCGCAGGAGTTGGAAGTTCTGCGGTTTGCTTAACCACTTTGCGCCCAGCAACCGATACGACAACCACTCCGACATGAGCGAAGCGGAAACCCCTAGGTCGCATTATGGCCCATCGTGCCCCCCCAACCGCATGCCGGCAGAAACCAGTTGTCGGCGGCCGACCGCGGCGGCGAAAGAATCGGGACAATTCCCCTAGATCGCGGCGCGGTGACACCTGGTTGTCACCAGCATCGGGTATCGTGACGCTGTTGGTGGTGGAGAAATGCCCGCGCGAAACGGCCGCAACCAGAACCGCGATGACGATCTCGCGAAACCGGGTCGGCTTGTTGGGGCGCGTGGCCGCGCTCCGCACACGGTGCGCGACATTTTGTCTCACGGCGCGGTAGCAGACCGCGCCAGTTGTTCTGGCTGCGGGAAGGATGGTGGACTAATATAGCTCGGTTCCGGACGGGTTGTCAGCAGTCGCGTCGCAGTCGCGAGTCACCCAATTTCGAACTGGGAGGATGGGACTATGGAAACCGCACGTGCCGTGGTGGCCGTAAGCGAACCGTCGCTACGGCAATTTCTCGTGGACCACTTGCGCCGCGAGGGAATACAGATATTTCTGGCCTCCAGCGACAAGGAGTGCTTGGCCTTGCTGGAACGGCAGCGCACCGAAGTCCTTTTTGCCGACCTGGACGTCCTCGGCGCCAATGACGAATTCGTCCGCGATGCCGCCAGTATCCAGCCGCGATTGTCGGTCATCGGCCTGGACGGCCAAGCCACGGTGGAATCGGCCTTGCGGCGGAGCCGGTCGGGGCGGATTGAATTCTTGCTCAAGCCATTCACGGCCGAAGCGCTCCACGCCGCCTTGGTCCAGGCACTGCGCCGTTGTCTGGGCTCCAAGTCCGCGTCGTCGCCATCGCAGCCTGCGGCCAGCGACGACAAACGGCCCGCGAAGGAGCGCACGCCGGAGGCGATCATCG